>CATLUC010000007.1:28964-34493 GCA_950059165.1 uncultured Clostridium sp. | reverse complement strand
TATTATAACGAGGCAGTAAATAGATGGCTGGAAATAAATAATTTAGAAAATATAAATTTTGAAATACAAAATTTAGAAAATAAATTAAATGATAAAAAAATTAAATTACATACATTACTATTAGATGACAAAAACGTAGAACCAAAATTAGAAAATTTATCAAATATAGAAGAAAAAATGGTTAACAGTAAAGAAAAGATGGTAAACTTAAAAAATTTAGAAAAAAGTATGAACTTAGCAAAAGAAATTTTAAATAGTTCTTATGAGAAAATGAAAAATACAGTAACCCCTAAATTTACAGAAGAACTATCTAATTCGATTTCTGAAATTACAGATGGCAAATATACTAAAGTAAGGTTGAATGATGATACAGGTTTGGTTGTAGAATTAGAAAGTGGAAACTATATGTCAGTATCACGTTTAAGTATAGGAACAATTGACCAATTATATCTTTCTTTAAGATTAGCAATGGTAGAAAAATTATCCGAAGAAAAAATGCCAATTATTTTAGATGAAGCATTTGCTTATTATGATAAAGAAAGATTAGAAAATATTTTAAAATATTTAGAAAAAAGATTTAATAAACATCAAATTATAATATTGACTTGTACAAATCGCGAAAAAGAAATATTAGAAAAATTAGATATATCATTTAATTTAATTAATTTATAAAAATTTATAAAACAATAAATGAAAGATTTTGTATAACAAACTTAAAGTAAAAAACGTTTAAGTTGAATATTTTAAAAAAGTGTAGTATAATACCAAAGACAAAAAGCTAAAATAAAATTAAATTTAAAGGCAAGGGAGAATGAGTATGTTTGAAAAATTAGAAGCTGTAGAAAAAAGGTATGAGGAACTAACAAAATTAATTGCAGACCCAAAAGTTATAGAAAACCAATCAGAATGGCAAAAACTAATGAAAGAACACGCTAGTATAGAAGACATTGTTATAAAATTTAGAGAATATAAAAAAGTAAAAGAAGAAATGCAAGAAGCAGAAGAATTAATGCAAGACCCTGAAATGAAAGAATTAGCAGAACAAGAATATTATGGTGGAAAAGAAAAGTTACCTAAAATAGAAGAAGAGTTAAAAATCTTATTAATTCCAAAAGACCCAGATGATGACAAAAACATTATGTGTGAAATCAGAGCAGGAGCAGGAGGAGAAGAAGCAGCCTTGTTTGCAGGAACACTATTTAGAATGTATACTATGTATGCAGAAAAAAAACATTGGAAGTTAGAAGTATTAAATGAAAATGAAACAGGATTAGGAGGCTATAAAGAAATATCATTCATGATTACAGGAAAAGGAGTTTATAGCAGATTAAAATTTGAAAGTGGTGTTCACAGAGTACAAAGAGTTCCTGACACAGAAAGCAGTGGAAGAATTCATACATCAACTGCAACTGTTGCAGTTTTACCAGTTGTAGAAGATGTGGAAATAGAAATAAACCCAGCAGACATCAAAATGGAAGTATTTAGAGCCTCAGGAGCAGGAGGGCAACACATCAACAAAACATCATCTGCCGTAAGACTTATCCATGAACCAACAGGAATTGTAGTAGAATGTCAAACAGAAAGATCACAATTCCAAAATAAAGATAATGCTATGAAAATGTTAAGAACAAAATTATATGAAATAGAAAAGGAAAAGCAAGACAGCGAAATAGCAAACAGTAGAAAAACGCAAGTAGGTTCTGGAGATAGAAGCGAAAAAATAAGAACCTATAACTATCCACAAGGAAGAATTACAGACCATAGAATAGGAATGAGTATTTATCAAATGGAAAACTTTTTAAATGGAGACATTGATGAAATGATAGATAACTTAATTGCAGCAGACAGAGCAGAAAGACTAAAAGGAGAGGAAGATTAAAAAATACATTTAAAATGTTAAAAACTAACATTTTAAATGTATTTTTTAGAATAATTCAAGCCTAAAAGAAATAAACTAAAACAAAGGAGAGAAGGGCCAAAAATAATTACAATTTTTTTCAACCAAGTTTGTGTCTATAAAGAAAGGAATGATGGTAACTGTGAATGATATATTAAAAACAACTTTATTAGGTTTATTTTTTGGCACATTTGGAACAACAATACGGAGGAATTATAGGAGTAATCATAAAAAAGCACTCCAACAAATTTTTAAGTTTTATATTATCTTTTGCCTCTCGGACTAATGATGTCAGTAATATGTTTTGACTTAATACCAGAAGCCCTAGGCATAAGCTCAATTGCAAGCATCATAATAGGAATAGTCATAGGAATTATTGCAATGATATTTTGTGATTTACTAGTAGAAAGAAAATTCAACCAAAACACAAAATTTAAGACAGGAAACAATACACTCCTAAAAACAGGAATTATAGTATCAATAGGACTTGCAATTCATAACTTTCCAGAAGGATTAGCAATTGGCTCTGGATTTGAAGCCTCAATGAAACTCGGCTTAAGCCTAGCAATAGCAATTTGCCTACATGACATACCAGAAGGAATATCAATGGCAGTACCAATGAAAAATGGAGGAATGAAAATATCAAAAGTAATATTTTATGTCATATTATCTGGAATTACCACAGGAATAGGAGCATTTTTCGGGGCAATTATAGGCTCTATATCACAAGAAATTATTGCCATATGCTTAAGCTTTGCAGCACGGAGCTATGTTATACATTGTATCAGGAGAATTAGTACCAGAAGCAAACAAACTATATCATGGCAGAATGACAGCATTAGGCAATATGTTAGGATTTTTAATTGGCATATTTGCAACAATATTATAAATTAAATATAAAAAGGCAAAAAGGCATATCTGGGACAGGCACTGAATGACCCTTTTGGGCATATTTGGGACAGGTTACTTATTGATTTTTCATGAATAATTTGTAAGGTGTTAAATAGCCAAAATATGCACAAAATAGCATTCTAGGCATAAATAAGACAAGTACTGAATTATTAAAAAGGGTCATTCAGTGCCTGTCCCAAATATGCCCAAATGGGATCAACGGTGCCTGTCCCAATTATGCCCAAAACCCTTTTTGTATAAAAATTTTAAATTTACTTGCAATTTGAAAACAAATATAGTAAAATACAAACATACATTTGAAAAAAAGAATAAATACACATAAAACCATACAAAAAAGAAAGGAATAAAAAATGCAAAATATATTAGAAGGATTAAATGACAAACAATACGAAGCAGTAGTAAACACACAAGGGCCATGTTTAGTAATTGCAGGGGCAGGAAGTGGAAAAACAAAAGTATTAACACACAAAATAGCATACCTAATTGGGGAAAAAGGAGCAAAACCATGGGACATCTTAGCAATTACGTTTACAAATAAAGCTGCAAACGAAATGAAAGAAAGAATTGCAAACCTAGTAGGAGATATAGCAAAAGACATATGGATGGGGACATTCCACTCAATTTGTGTTAGAATATTAAGAAGATTTATAGACAGAATAGGATTTGACACATCTTTTGTAATATTTGACACAACAGACCAAAAATCATTAGTAAAAACATGTCTAAAAGAGTTAAACATAGATGACAAACTATACACAGAAAGAAACGTACTATCAGAAATCAGCAATGCCAAAAACGAAATGTTAGAACCAATGCAATACACAAGTAGAGCTACACGGAGACTTCAGAAAAGAAAAAATCGCAAAAGTATATGAACTATACCAAAAAAGGCTAAAAGAAAACAATGCAATAGATTTTGACGACATAATAAACTACACAATAAAAATCATGATGGAAAATCCAGACGTATTAGAATATTATGCAAACAAATTTCAATATGTACTAGTAGACGAATATCAAGATACAAACAAAGCACAATTCACACTAATCACATTATTTGCATCAAAAAACGGTAACATAACAGTAGTAGGAGACAATGACCAAGGAATTTACAGCTTTAGAGGAGCAGACATCTCTAACATACTAAACTTTGAAAGAGACTTCCCAGGAACAAAAATCATCAAACTAGAGCAAAACTATCGTTGCACTGGAAACATACTAAAAGCTGCAAACAGTGTCATCAAAAACAATGAAGTAAAATACAAAAAAGAACTTTGGACACAAAACGATGAAGGAAACTTGCCATCTGTATATCAAGCAGACAATGAATATGACGAAGGAGCATACATAGTAGAACAAATTGAACACCTAAAAAGAGAGGAATATTATAAATACTCGGACTTTACAATCTTATACAGAATGAACACACAATCAAGAGCAATAGAAGATATTTTAAGAAGAGAAAACATACCATACAAAATTATTGGAGGCTTAAAATTCTACGAAAGAAAAGAAATAAAAGATATAATTGCATACTTAAGACTAATACAAAACAGCAATGACAACCTAAGCTTAAAAAGAATTATAAATGAGCCAAAAAGAGGAATAGGAAAGACAAGCCTAGAAAAAATAGAGCAACTAGCAAATACAACTGAAACCTCAATGTATGAAATAATAAAAAAATCAGACGAATATGGACTAAACAGAGTATTCTTAAATTCAAGAGAATTTATTAACATAATAGAAGAACTAAAAGAAAAAAAAGACAAAATGAGTATATCAGACCTAATAAAACTAACCTTAAAAAAATCAGGATACACAAAAGCACTAGAACAAGAAAACACACTAGAAGCACAAAATAGAGTAGCAAACTTAGACGAATTTCTAACAGTAGCAATAGAATTTGAAGAAGAATTTGCAGAAAACACATTAAGCGAATTCTTAGAAGGAATCACCTTGTCAAGTGACTTAGATAATCTAGAAGAACAAGAAGAAGCAGTTACTCTTATGACACTACATAGTGCAAAAGGACTTGAATTTCCAGTAGTATTTTTAATAGGAATGGAAGAGGGAATTTTCCCTGGATACCAATCAATGATGGAACCAAAAGAACTAGAAGAAGAAAGAAGACTTTGTTATGTAGGAATAACAAGAGCAAAAGAAAATCTATTCTTAACTTGTAGCAGACAAAGAACAATATTCGGCTCAACAAGCTATAATCCAGTATCTAGGTTTTTAGAAGAAATACCACAAGAATTACTACAAGGATATGAAGAAGCCTTTGGAACCACATCAAACAAAGAAACAATGTTCAAAGACTCACCATATACATGGAGCTATGGAAGTAAAAATAATGGTAACATAAAAACATATAAAGCAAACGAAAAAGAGCCAGTAATGGCAGCAAAAACAAACAGCAACTTTGCATTTAGAACAGCAGAAAGCTTCTTAAACAACCTAAGCAAAAAAATAACAAGTGGCAAAGAAGTAGACCTATCACAATACGAAGCAGGAGTAAGAGTATTCCACAAAAAATTTGGAGAAGGAACAATCAGCTTAGTCGAGCCAGAGGGCGAAGACCTAAAAGTAGACATAAACTTCGACAAAGCAGGACACAAAAGGCTAATGGCAAAATTTGCAAATTTAGAGATAATATAGGCATTTTAAAATTTCATAAGTTTTATTTATTAATGTTTAGAAAAGGGGTAGATTAAAAATGA
>CATLUC010000007.1:25574-28954 GCA_950059165.1 uncultured Clostridium sp. | reverse complement strand
GGGTAGTAATAAAAAAGGATGATAAAATTTTAATGGTTCAAGAGGCAATAGAGAAGGTATATGGAATGTGGAATTTTCCTATGGGACATTTAGATAATGGTGAAACAATTTTTGAGGGTGCTAGAAGGGAAGCAAAAGAAGAAACTGGATATGATGTCGAATTAACAAGTATTGTTTCAATTCAAAATTATCCTAATAAAGAGGCAATAAAAATTGCAATTTAATGCTAACATAATAGGGGGAGAGATTGAATACGATAAAAATGAGACATTAGATGTAAAATGGATACCAATAGAAGAACTAGAAAAAATGTCTGACAAAGAACTAAAGGCATATAATTCAAGTATAGATATTATAAAGGATGCAAGTAAGAATAAACAATATCCATTAGAAATCATCAAAGAATTATGTTATTAAATGATGGTAAAAAGTGACTGCATTGAAGCGAATTATCCTCAGTGTAAGGCACACAAAAGGGGGGAAGGCATCATTGTCATCGGTTGGAGATAACCTTCCCAAAGCAGACTACAATGTGGTCTGTTTTTTTAATCTAAAATATAATAAATAAATTTTTAAAACTAGAATTTGTATAAAGTTTTTAAAACTGGAAATAATAAGAAAAGAATTATAAAAAAAGGAGGATAAAAATGGCAGATTTAAACCAAATTGAATTACAACATTTAAGACATCTAATAGGAGCACATGAAACAGTTTACCAAAAATTAAATACTTATTCATCACAAGCAGTTGACCCACAAATAAAACAACTATTTTCAAAATCAGCACAAGACGCATTAAACACAAAACAAAAACTAATGACATTTTTAAACAACTAAGAATAAACCAGAAAGCCTTAATATCAGTGGCTTTTAAATGGATTTAAAAATTAAGGAGGAAAGAAAAATGGACGAAAAAACAATGGTAAATGACATTTTAGGTGGAGTAAAAGCAGACTTAACAGCATATCAAACAGCAATATCAGAAGCTGAAAATATGCAATTAAGACAAACATTTCAACAAATTAGAAACAATGACGAAAGTTTCCAATATGAGCTATTCAAAATAGCACAAACAAAAGGATATTATATACCAGCACAAAAAGCAACAACAACGCAAATTAGTACAGTCAAAACAGAATTACAACAATAGAGCAAAATAGGGGCGTTTCCATGTGACAATGGGGACGTTTCCTTTTTCACATTTTTGTGAAATTTGGGACACATCTATATAAAAAAATTTTAGGAATTCTAGAATCAATTAGAACTACTGTAAGAGAAGGACATAATTTATATTAAAAATGAAAAAAAGAGATAAATTAAATAAAAAAGAGCTATACTTTTAAAAGTGAAAAAAAATTACGGAAATTGGACAAGTAATCTCTTTGCAAAAAAACAAATATTACAATATTATTACAATACAATTACAATAATAATTTCAAATGAAGATAACTAAAATACAAAGGAGATTGATTGTAGATATGTTCAAAAAAGTAATGGTACATACCAAAAGAAGTATAAAATTTATTGTACTTTTCATGATTTCCATCTTTTTAATTGTAGGAGCAATTGGCTTTTTATATAAACCAACTTATAGTGTATTTATGAATGGAGAACAAGTTGGATATACAGAAAACAAATCCGAATTACAACATAAAATTAATCAATACATAGAAAATGGAGAAGAAGAAAATGCAAATATAGCATTTGTACAAGTTGCAAATCTTCCAGAATATAAATTATGTTTGTTAAAAAAAGACATTGTAACAAATGACGAAGAAATATTTAAACAGATAAAAGAACAAGGAACAGCATATTATCGTTATTATGCAGTGTTAGAAGACCAAGAAGAAAAAGCTTATGTATCTAATTTTGAAGAAGCAGAAAAAGTAGTAAATGGACTAAAAGAAAAAAACAGTTCAAACCTTGAAAAAATATCAATAGTCGAAAAATACGAGCAAAACATGGCAGATTTAGTTACAACAGAAGAAGCAATTTCTAAACTATACATAGAACCAGCAAAAGTAGTATCAGTTGCAAAAAACGGAACAGCAAAATATGGAGCAAAAGGAAGTGTAAATACAAATTTAACAACATCAAGTGGAAAAGCAAATATTGGAATAGCACTAATAAGGCCAATATCAGGAACAATAACATCAAGGTTTGGGGTAAGAAGTAGCATCAGAAGGTCATCACATACAGGTTTAGACATAGCAGCATCAACAGGAACCCCAATATCAGCAGCAGCATCAGGAACAGTAACATTTTCTGGATATAAAGGCTCATATGGCAACATGATAGTTATATCACATGGAAATGGAGTACAAACATATTATGGACATTGTAGTAGACTTTATGTATCAGCAGGAACACAAGTATCACAAGGACAACAAATAGCAGCAGTAGGGTCAACAGGAAACTCAACAGGTCCACACTTACATTTAGAAGTAAGGCTAAATGGGGTAGCATATAACCCACAAAACTATGTATATTAAAATAAAATCGGCACTTTTAATAATAAAAAGTAGCCGATTTTTACGATAGTGATAACTCATATTAATTTTAAATTATTCTACAAATAATTTTTTACCAACATCAAGTGCATTTTTCTTAATAATTAAATTGCCATGTTCTAAAAGCTTATTTTCAAAACTATCAGAATAATTAACAAACTTACCAAATTCAGACAAAGTAGAACAAATAAAATTTTTATCTTTCTCCTCAATATTAGCAGTTTTAAAAACAAGATAATAAACATCTTTCAATAAATATAACATTGTATTTTTTATAAATTTATCATTTTTTTCTTTATGTACATATCTAACACTATTACAAAAACTACAAAATGTATCAAAATCATCAAATTTACAAATAAATTTCCCAGAAACAGTTGGAGTAAAAGTCTTTCGTTTTACTACTAATTTCTTCTTTTTAACATCATTTTCAGGCAAATATTTTGTAATAGTAAAAACTAAGACATCTTCTGAAGAAGAAAAAGCTTCTATCAATAATTTACAACCATCTGTCTGAAAATCAACTTCCTTTTCAGCTTTTTTAAGAATATCTAAAAAAACTTCTTGCATTTCAATTGCCTTTTGCATATTAGTAATATTCTTTGCATTTAGTCCTAATTCTTCTGAAGGGATAATAACTCTAATTTTATTTTCGGTAAGTTTTTCAATTTTCATAAAGACAAATTCCTCCTTAAACATTTACTAATTATATTATACTACTTATTTTATTATATGGAAAGCCACAATTTTTGGTAATAAAATAGTTTAAATATATCTATTTTTATGTTTTATAAATGCAATAAAATATAAGAATTATCAAAACGCTTGGTCAAGCTAATTTTAGCATAACTTCTAAATTAATTTTATGGCA
>CATLUC010000007.1:0-25564 GCA_950059165.1 uncultured Clostridium sp. | reverse complement strand
TTCACACGAGACCGTGCGAACATTTTCCATAAAATTAATTAAGAAGTTCTAGCAAAAATTACTTTCCATTCACTTATTTTCTAATTTTTATATTTTGTTGCATAATACAAAGTAATAAAAACTGCAAATTGTAATAATAAAATTTATAAAATGTTACAAAAATATTACATATGTACTTGAAAATTTTGCTAATTCAAGATATAATACCAAAAGTAGAATAAAAATGCAATAGCCGTAGCAAAAAATAATAAAAAAATGGAGGAAAAACATATGGCAACAAAAGAAAAAAACATATGGATTTTATTAGTATTTATATTATCAGGACTAGTAGTTGGGGGACTATTAGGAGAACTTGCATCAAAGGTAAATTGGTTATGGTGGCTATCATATAGCCAAAGTTTTGGATTAGAAAATCCAATAATATTAGATTTAAGTGTAGTAAAAGTAACATTTGCACTAATGTTTAAAATAAGCATATCAAGTATAATTGGAATGGTACTTGCAATATTCATATACAAAAAAATATAAGTACAAATAATATCAATTAATTTGTTAAATTAGGGGTAATAAAGAACAAGAAAGGAACGGTTTTTTTGCCAATCAAAATAAAAGAACTACCAGAACTAGAAAGACCATATGAAAAACTAGAATGGTATGGAGAAAAAACACTCTCAAATGCAGAACTATTAGCAATCATAATAAAAACAGGAACAAAACAAGAAACATCAGTACAACTAGCACAAAAAATACTAAACCTAAATACTACAAGGCAAGAAGGAATAAATTTTTTACGAAATATTAGCATAGAAGAACTAACACAAATTAAAGGAATTGGAAAAGTAAAAGCAATACAACTAAAAGCAGTAGGAGAACTAGCCACAAGAATGGCATTACCAACAAGTGTAAAGAAAATACACATCAAAAATCCTGATGATTTAGCAAAAATTATGATGGAAGAATTTCGTTTTGAAAGAAAAGAAATTGCAAGATTAGTTATGTTAAGCAATAAAAATGATATCCTAAAAATAAGGGACATAACTATTGGTGGAAATAACTTTAATGATGTTACAATGAGAGATATATTAGATGAACCAGTAAAAATTAAAGCACCCAAAATTATAATTGCACATAATCATCCTACAGGAGATGCAACACCAAGTTCAGCAGATATTGAATTTACCAGCCAATTATATAAAGCAGCTCGGGTTATTACAAATAGAATTATTAGACCATTTAATAATAGGAAATCAAACGTATACTAGCATATTTTCAGAAATAGCAGAAGAACTAGGTTAAAATGTTAAAGAATATCTAGTTATAAAATAATAAGTTAAAAGTTATTATAAAAATAACAATCAAAAATTTTAGTATTATCAAGCTTCATTTAGGGAAGGAATGTGATTAAAAATGAAACTTTTTGCATTTGGGTCAAAAGATATAGGAATTGACTTAGGAACAGCTAATATTTTAGTAACTTTAAAAGGAAAAGGTATAGTGTTAAAAGAACCATCTGTTGTAGCAATAGACAGAAAAACAGGTGCTATTATGGCAACAGGAAACGAAGCAAAAGACATGCTTCGGAAGAACTCCAGAACAAATAAAAGCAGTAAGACCACTAAAAGATGGAGTTATAGCAGATTTTACAGCAACACAATTAATGTTAAAAAATATAATTCAAAAAGTAGGAAAAAGATATAACATAGGAAGACCAAGAGTTGTAGTAGGAGTGCCATCTGGCATAACAGAAGTAGAAGAAAGAGCAGTAGAAGAATCTGTTATACAATCAGGAGCAAAAGAAGTTTACTTAATAGAAGAACCTATGGCAGCAGCAATAGGAGCATCATTAGATGTAGGAGAACCAAGTGGAAATATCATTGTAGATATTGGAGGAGGAACAACAGAAGTAGCTGTAATATCTTTAGGTGGAGTGGTAGTCAGCCATTCATTACGTGTAGCAGGAGACGAGTTAGACCAAGACATAGTAAATTACATAAAACGAGAATTAAACCTAGCAATTGGTGAAACAACAGCAGAACAAATCAAAATGAGAATAGGATGTGCAATGCCATTAATGACAGACACACCAATGGAAATAAGAGGAAGAGATTTAACAGATGGTTTACCTAGAAACATGAAAATAACCTCAAACCAAATAGAAGAAGCAATAAAAGAATCAATAAGTAAAATCGTTGAAATAGTGAAACTAACATTAGAAAAAACACCACCAGAACTAGCATCTGATATTATGGAAAAAGGGATTGTGCTAGCAGGTGGAGGAGCCTTAATCCAAAATTTGGACAAGCTTTTAAGCATAGAAACAGGTATGCCAGTATATATAGCAGAAGAACCACTAGACTGTGTAGTAAGAGGAACAGGTAAAACCTTAGAAGACTTAGAAAGATTAAAAACAGTCCTAATTAATAGTAGAAGGAGAAGATAATGTATCGAAGTAAAAAAGCTGGAATGATAGGTATTATCATAACAATAATCATTTTAATTGCAATTGTCATATTCTCAAATGGGGATTCTGAAAATTCCTTTTTTGAAAATGCAGCAAGTAATATAGTTATGCCAATTCAAAATGGACTAACCTATTTAAAAAATAAAATAAGTGGGAATAACACATTTTTTACTGATATTAATAACTTAAAAGAAGAAAACAAACAACTAAAGCAAAAAAATAGTGAATTAGAACAATCATTAAGAGAACTAGAAAACATCAAAACACAAAACGAAACATTAAAAGAATATCTAGACCTAACAGAAAAATATGGTGAATATAAAACTATACCAGGTTATGTCATTAACAAAGATATCAGCAATTATTCAAAAACTATTGTTATAAACCTTGGAAAAAAAGATGGTGTAGAAGAAAATATGACAGTAATAGGAGACCAAGGATTAGTTGGTCACATAACATCAGTTACAGACAAAACAGCTAAAGTCCAAACAATTATCGATACAGCAAGTTCTGTTAGTTGTTCAATGAGTACAACAAAAGATAGTATTGTATGTAAGGGGACATTAGATGATAAATCTGCACTAAAAGCGATGTATATCCCAATAGACGCAAATATCATACAAGGTGATAGCATAGAAACATCTGGTTTAGGTGGAATTTATCCAAAAGGAATTCATATAGGAACTGTAAAAAAAGTAACAAATACTCAAAACATGACAGATAGATATGCAATAGTAGAAACAGCAGTAAACTTTGAAAAATTGGATACAGTATTAGTTATTACAAACCAATAATAAAAAAGAGGTGAACAAATTGAAAAAAACAATTATTAACATAATATTAATCATAACAGTATTTATTATATACTTACTACAATCCAATTTTTTCAGTTGGTTCACAATAGCTGATATCATGCCTAATTTATTTGTTATATTAGTCTTATTTATTGGATTATTTAGTAATAGAACTATGGGAACAATCTATGGTTTGGTAATTGGTTTAATTTTAGATTTGGTTATTGGAACAAAAATAGGAATTAATAGTATTGGTTTAGGATTAATAGGCTTTTTAGCAGCAGTATTTGATAAAAATTTTTCAAAAGAAAGTAGAATTACAATTATGGTTATGGCAGTAGTTGCAACAGCTATTTTTGAAATTTTATCTTACATATTAAACTATATTTTTATATCAATTCAATTAGAACTAATTAATTTCGTAAGAATTTTAGCTATTGAACTAATATACAATCTAATTTTAACAATTATATTATATCCACTTATGCAAAAATTTGGATATTATATGGAAAATGAATACAAAGGAAATAAAATTTTGACACGATATTTTTAAATGATAATTTGTAGTAATAAATTTTGTATAAAAGTTACACAAATTATGGTAGATAGAAAAGAGAGGTGAAAAGTTTGGCAAAAAGAAAAAAAAATAAAATCAACATAAAACTAAGATTTAATGTTCTAACAATATTAATATATATTGTAGGTATTATTCTAATTGCTAGACTATTTACACTTCAAATAATACATGGAGAAGAATATAAAGAACAATCAAATACAAGATTAACCAGAGAAAGTACTATAGAAGCTGCAAGAGGAAACTTTTTAGATAGAACAGGAGTTGAACTAGTAACTTCTAAAATGGAATTTTCATTAGAAATGTATAAAAGTAAAGTAGATACAGAAAACTTAAATAAAGCCATACTAAACATGATACAAGTACTAGAAAAAAATGAATGTTCATATTCTGACACTTTTCCAATAAAAATAGAGCCATTTGAATATACAATAGAAAATGAAGCATTAATAAATTGGAAAAAAAATAATAATTTAGATGATGACATAACAGCAGAACAAGCATTTTACAAATTTAAAAACAAATACAAAATAGAAAATACAGATGATATACAAGAGATTAGAAAAATAATTACAATACGTTATTTAATCTCACAAAAAGGTTATAGTAGTACAAAATCTGTAACAATTGCCGAAAATATTCCAAATAAAGCAGTAGCAGAATTTAGTGAAAGTTCTGAAAAATTTGCAGGAATTAATATAGTAACAAAACCAGTAAGAGAATACACATCAGGAAATTTAGCTTCACACATATTAGGATATGCTTCTAGGATAGACCCAGATGAATATGAAAAAAGAAAATCAAACTATAGTCAAAATGACATCATAGGAAAAACTGGTATAGAAGCAGTATTTGAAGAATATCTTAAAGGTAAAAATGGTACAAAACAAATAGACATGGCAGTTGATGGAACAACAACAGCAGAATACATTGCAAAAGAAGCAGTAGCAGGTTCAGACATAGTATTAACAATTGATGCAAACTTGCAAAAAATAACAGAAGATGCTTTAGTATCAAACATACAAAAAATAGCATCAGGAGATTTTGGAAAAGCATATGATGCAAAAGCAGGAGCAGCAGTAGTCATGAATGTAAACACAGGGGAAGTACTAGCAATGGCAAGTTATCCAGACTACACACCATCAGACTTTGTAGGAGGAATAAGCAATGAAAATTGGGCAAAATATCGTGACAATACCTCAAAACCATTAGTAAATAAAGCAATGCAAAACTCTTATTCACCAGGTTCTACATTTAAAATGGTAACAGCAATAGCAGGATTAGAATCAAATACAATAAATTTAAGTACAAAAATAAATGACACAGGAATCTACAAAAAATATAGAGACTTTCAACCACGATGTTGGATATATACAGACTACCATATAGGGCATGGATACCTAGATGTTTCAGGAGCAATTGAAAAATCATGTAACTACTTTTTTTATGAAACAGCAGACAAAATGGGGATAGAAAACCTAGTAAAATATGCAAAATACTTTGGATTAGGAAACAAGACAGGAATTGAATTACCAAGTGAAACAGCAGGAGCATTAGCAAGCAAAGAAACATGGAGCAAATTACATCCTCAAAATGAACCATGGGGACCAGGTCAAGTTTTGCAAGCAGCAATAGGGCAAAGTGATAATGAATTCAGTCCACTACAAATGGCAAGATATATAAGTATGCTTGCAAATGGAGGTCAAAAAGTTGACGTAAGTATTGTAAAAACAATAAGAAATGCTGATGGTTCAGAAGTATCAAGAGAAGAAATAAACCAATTTATAAATAAAAAATTAGGATTAGAACAAGACAATACAGAAAACTTAGAAATAAACCAAAACTATCTAAAAGCAGTACTAGAGGGAATGAAATCAGTTACAAGTGATACAAGTGGAACAGCTTATATAAGATTTAAAGACTTTGATATAACTGTAGGAGGAAAAACAGGTTCAGCAGAAGCACCAAATAATCAAGTACATGCATGGTTTGTTGGTTTTGCACCATTTGAAGACCCAGAAATTGCAATTGTTGTTATGGTAGAAAATGGAGGACATGGAAATTATACAGCAGAAGTAGTAAGGGACATAATGGCAGAATACTTTGGAATGAATGTGCAAAATGTAGAAGAAGATATGAGAGCAATACCTTATGTAGAAATAATAAATTAAAATTTAAATATAAATAGAGAAAGGATGTAAAAATAATGAAAAATTGTGTAATGATAAACCTAAAAAAAGATGAAATTGTAATAAAATTACAAGAGGAAGCAACCCAAGAAGAAATAATAGAAGCATTAAAAAAGAAGTTACCAGAATTAAAAAAATTATATAAAAATGAAAAAACTCCAATTTTAGTATCTGGAAAAATACTAAAAAACAAAGAGATTGATGAAATACAAGAAATAATAAAAAACGAAATTGATGTAGAAATAGATTTTGACATGCCAAAAAGTTTAGGTTTACATAGTATAACAAAAACATTTGAAAAAGAAATAGCAATTTCAGAAACCAAATTTCATAGAGGTTCACTTCGTTCTGGCCAAAGGATTGAAGCAGAAGGAAGTTTAGTAATTATAGGTGATGTAAATTCAGGAGCAGAGGTAATTGCATCAGACAATATTGTAATATTAGGAGCTCTAAGAGGATTAGCACATGCAGGAGCTAAAGGAAATAAACAAGCAATTATAGCAGCAGGTATAGTAGACACAGTACAAATTAGAATTGCAAATGTAGTAAAAGAAATTGACAGAGATGAAGAACCAATGCACAAACAATCTTGTGTATATATAGAAGAAGAACAAATTATAATAGAATGAGATGCATTTGCACGTAGAAAGGAATGTGGTTAAAAATGTATAGAACAAAAAAATGTGGAGAACTCAATATAAAAAATGTAGGAGAAACTGTAGAGTTAGCAGGTTGGGTACAAAAATTTAGAAACCTAGGAGGAATGATTTTCATTGACTTAAGAGACGAATTTGGAATAACACAAATAGTCATAAATGATGAAAAACTACAAGAAGAAGCAAAACAATTAAATACTGAAAGTTGTATCCACATTTTACGGAGAAGTTGTGGAAAGAAGTAGCAAAAACACAAAAATCCCAACAGGAGAAATAGAAGTAGTTGCAAAAGAAATAGAAATATTAGGAAAGTGTAAAAATGTACTTCCTTTTGAAATCAATAATAATCAAGAAGTAAGAGAAGACTTAAGGTTAGAATACAGATTTTTAGACCTAAGAAACGAAACATTACATAACAACATATTACTTCGTTCAAAAATATTAAAAACACTAAGAGACAAAATGGACGAACTAGAATTTACAGAAATCCAAACACCAATTTTAGCAAACTCTTCTCCAGAAGGAGCAAGAGACTACTTAGTACCAAGTAGGATAAACCCAGGAGAGTTCTATGCCTTACCACAAGCACCACAACAATTCAAACAATTACTAATGGTAGCAGGATTTAATAAATACTATCAAATAGCACCATGTTTTAGGGATGAAGACCCTAGGGCAGATAGAGCTCCTCGGAGAATTTTATCAATTAGACTTCGAAATGAGCTTTGCAACACAAGAAGATGTATTTAAAGTAATTGAAGAAGTAGTCCCATACACTTTTAAAAAATTCACAAACTGGAAAGTAGATGAAGGACCATTTGTAAGAATACCATATAAAGAAGCTATGGAAAAATACGGAATTGACAAACCAGACCTAAGAAACCCACTAATAATACAAGATGTAACAAAAATATTTGAAAACTCTGAATTCAACAGTTTCAAAGGAAAAACAATAAAAGCAATTGTAGTTCCAAATGGAGCTTTACAAGGCAGAAAATTCTTTGACAAAATGGGAGAATTTGCAACAACAGATGAAGTAGGAGCAAAAGGATTAGCATGGGTCAAACTAGAAGAAAATGGAGAAATAACAGGAGGAATTGCAAAATTCATTACCCAAGAAATGAAAGAAAAGCTAGAAAAAGAATACAAAGTAGAAAACAATTCAGCAATATTTTTTATTGCAGATGAATTTGAAAAAGCACAAAAAATTGCAGGTTTAATCAGAATTGAATTAGGGAAAAGATTAGACTTAATAGAAAAAGAAGTTTACAAATTCTGCTTTGTAGTAGATTTTCCAATGTATGAACTATCAGATGAAGGAACAATTGACTTTTCACATAATCCATTTTCTATGCCACAAGGTGGATTAGAAGCACTACAAACAAAAGACCCATTAGACATTTTAGCATATCAATATGACCTAGTATGTAATGGATATGAAATGGCATCAGGAGCTGTAAGAAATCACAATCCAGAAACAATGGTAAAAGCCTTTGAAATTGCAGGATACACAGAACAAGAAGTAAAAAACAGATTTGGAGCATTATACAATGCATTCCAATATGGAACACCACCACATGCAGGAGCAGCACCAGGAGTAGATAGAATGGTTATGCTAATAGCTAATTCACAAAACATAAGAGAAATAATAGCATTTCCAAAAAATAAAAAAGCAAGAGATTTATTAATGAATGCACCATCAGTGGTTACTAAGCAACAACTAGAAGATGTGCATATAAAATTAGATATATAAACTAAAAATTATAGTTATTTTGGAGGAAATTTAAATGGAATATAGGTATAAACCAAGTGACAGAGTGTGTTCACAAGAAATGATAATTGAATTAGAGGGTGACATTATAAAAAAAGTAACAATAGTAGGAGGATGTGCAGGAAATACAGTAGGAGTTTCAAACCTAATACAAGGAATGAAAATTGATGAAGCAATTGAAAGATTAAAAGGAATACCATGTGGTTACAGAGGAACTTCTTGTCCAGACCAACTATCTATTGCATTAGAGGAAGCAAAGCAAAAATTAGTTGAAAAATAATTACAATTTGATTACTTACACTAGTGATTTTTATTTCAAATAAGGATATATACTAATTTTAAAGAAAGAATGGTAATAAAATGAGTAAAAAAAGAGTCTTATTAGGAATGAGTGGAGGAGTTGACAGCTCAGTATCTGCCATTCTTTTACAAAAACAAGGATATGAAGTAATTGGATGTACCATGGAACTATGGAAACCAGAAGATGGTAAAGAAGAAAGCACATGTTGTGGGAATACAGCAATATATGATGCCAAAAGAGTTTGTGATTTGCTTGGAATACCTCATTACACCATAAATTGCAAATCAGAATTTAAAGAAAAAGTAGTAGATAATTTTATTCAAGAATATGAAAAAGCAAGAACACCAAATCCATGTATAGAATGTAATAAATACCTAAAATTTGGGAGCTTTTATCAAAAAGCAAAAGAATTAGAATGTAACTATATTGCAACAGGTCATTATGCATCAATTGAATTCTCTAAAAACTATAATCAATATGTACTAAAAAAATGCAAAGAAGAAAAAAAAGACCAAACATACTTCTTATACACTATTCCAAAAGAAATATTAGGCAATATAATATTTCCATTACAAAACTACACAAACAAAGAAGAAATAAGAAAAATAGCACTAGAAAACAACTTAAATGTTGCACACAAAAAAGACAGTCAGGAAATTTGTTTTATACCAGATAATGATTATCAAAGCTTTTTAAAAAAATATGGAAAAAGTAAACAATCCGTAGGGAATATTGTATTAAAAAATGGAAAAATTTTAGGAAAACACAAAGGATTAATAAATTATACAATAGGACAAAGAAAAGGAATAGGAATTTCTTATCCAGAACCATTGTATGTAATAGAATTAAATAAGCAAAAAAACGAAGTTATAGTTGGAACAAAAGAACAATTATACACAAACAAGCTATATGCAAAAGACTTAAATTGGCAAGCAATAGAGCCTAAAGGCGAACCAATAGAATGTATGGCAAAAATCAGGTATCGTGCAAAGACAGCAAAAGCTACAATATATATAGAAAAAGATAGAGCAAAAGTTATATTTGATACAAATCAAAGAGCAATTACAAAAGGACAATCTATTGTATTTTATGATAATGAGGGAATTGTACTAGGTGGAGGAAAAATTTTATAAAAAGCCTTGTATAATGAAATAAATTGTGATATAAATAAAATATAAAAATAAAGCTATATTTAGAAAGGCGGAATTTTTGTGGAAGAAGAATTAGAAAAAGGCATGAAAACAATTTTAATTGTAGATGATGAAGAAGCAATTAGAGGTGTATTAATTCACAACTTAGAAAGAGAAGGATACAAACTAATTGAGGCAGGAGATGGAGTATCAGCAGTAGAAATAGCATTAGAACAAAGACCTGACTTAATATTATTAGACATTATGCTTCCAAAATTAGATGGTTTATCTGTATGCAAAAGAATAAAAATGTCATACAATGTCCCAATAATAATGGTAACAGCAAAAGACCAAGAAATTGATAAAGTTTTAGGATTAGAATTAGGAGCAGATGACTATATTACCAAGCCTTTTAGTGTAAGAGAAATGGTAGCAAGAGTAAAAGCAAACCTAAGAAAAGCAGAAGTCGTTTCTAATGGTAAAGAAGTAGAACAATCAATTAATAAAGAAAAGAAAAAAGAAAGTAAATTAGTAGTTGGAGATTTAGAATTAGATTTAGACAAATTCGAAGTAAAAGTAAGAGGAGAAATAATAGATTTAACCTTAAGAGAATTTGAAGTACTAAAATTCTTGGCGTCTCAACCAGAACAAGTAGTAACAAGAGAAACTCTATTAGAAAAAGTATGGGGATATGAATACTATGGAGACATTAGAACAGTTGATGTAACAGTCAGAAGAATTAGAGAAAAAATAGAAAAAGATACATCTATACCAAAAATACTAATTACAAAAAGAGGAGTAGGCTATTACATTGCCTCAACATAAAAAGTAAGAAATTTGCTATATTTAGAGTATATCTATAATATAGCAATTTTGTTACTATTTACAGTTTAAATAATAAATAACAAAATTTATTTATAGGAGAATTACATGGAAATTATAATTGGAAAAACTGCTGGATTTTGCTATGGAGTAAAAAGAGCAGTAGATGGAGCTAATCAAGAATTAAAAAAAGGTGAAACAATATATTGTTTAGGAGAATTAGTCCATAATAAGCAAGTAATAGAACAATTAAGAAAAAAAGGAATAAAATTCATTAATAAAATAGAAGAATCCAAAGGAACAACAATTATCAGGTCACATGGCGTGCCAAAAGAAACATACCAAAAAGCAGAAAAACTAGGAATTACATTAAAAGATTATACTTGTCCAAATGTTTCAAAAATACACAAAATAGTTGAACAATACAAAAATGATGGATATTATATTTGTCTATGTGGAATTCTAAATCACCCAGAAAATATAGGAACTATTAGCCATGCAGGGGAAAATTGTACAATTATAGAAAAAGAAGATGAAATACCAGAAGCAATAAGAAAAATAAAAAAATCTAAAGTGAATAGGGTTTTACTAGTATCTCAAACTACTTATAGCACCGAAAAATTTTTAAAAATAGAGCAAATATTAAAAAAGAATTTGCCACAAGAAATAGATCTAAATGTAAAAAATACAATTTGCATGGCAACTCAAAATAGACAAGAAGAAATAAAAAAAATAGCTAGACAAGTGGATTACATGGTTATTATTGGTGGGAAAAATAGTTCAAACACAAAAAAACTGTATGAAATAGCAAATAAAAATGGCAAAGCAGTTTGTATTGAAACAGCAGAAGAATTAGATATAGAAGAAATCTCTAAATATAATAAAATAGGCATAATGGCAGGAGCATCTACACCAAAGGAAAGCATTGAAAAAGTAATAGAAAAATTACATAGCACAGTACTTTTATAAAAAATATTATTTAATGTTCTGTTACAACATTACAGGTTACAGTTCGGTGAAAATACAAAGGTTGCTTAAATGGTTGATATATAAATGTTTTACAGTTACATTCGAATTTTCATAAATATTTATATATCAACCATTTAGACTAATTTAATGTTTTAAGTGAACTGTAACCATTAAAATAATGCAAATGGTCTTTTTGTCGAATTTTGCGATGAAAAGTGGGACAAATTTTAAAAAACATATTGACAAAATATTAGAAAAGAAATTATACTTTTAAGTAAATTATATAATTGGACAAAATCATAAAAAGGAGGAAAAAAGTCGACTAAAAGAAGTTTATGAATAGAAAGTTTGTATCCAAAAGTAACAGAGTGTTACGAAAGGTTTTAAATTCAAAAGAAAATTTAGATATCTTACAAGATTTTATAGAAGTTTTTCTAAATAAAGAAATCAAAGAAATTCAACTAAATCCATATTTACAAGAAAGGGCAAAAAATTTGCCATCAGAAGAAAACTTTGGAATAGCAGATGTAAGAATAAAATTAAAAACAGAAGAAGAACTAAATGTGGGAATCCAATTTATAGATGGTTTTTATGCTCAAAATAAAATGCTATTATATTATGCTCAAATACACTCAAATCAATTAAACTATAATGACAAAAGAAATCCTTGTAAAACTGTTACAATAAATCTATTAGATTTTAATTACTTAAAAACAGAAAACTATTTTAGCAAAATTTCAATACCATCTAAAAATGAAAACCAAATAGAGTTATATGCAATAGAACTCTCAAAATTCAACCTAAAATGCATAAAGCCAAAAAACAAACAAGAAGCATGGATGGTTTATTTGCGTGGAGAACCAGAAAATGCAATACCAAACATCTTAAAAGAATTTGATAAAATCAAAAAATTAGATAATTTGTTAAAAAACTATTGGGAAAGTGAAACAATGGAATAAAAAATGGTAAACGAAGAACAAATCGGAAAGCCTTAATATTTGCAAAATTTTAGATTTTCTCTTTGGCTTTCCGTGAATTTGTTCGTGTGCCAATTTTACGTAAGTAAAATTGTGTACAATGTATTTTATATAGTTTTGTTCTAGTGTGCTTGTGTTAATGTTTGTTTTAAGGTTACCTTTATAATAGTTCCCTCTTGTACTTGTTCATCTTTAGCATAATCTTGAGAAACAACTACACCAGAACCTTCAATATTAATATTCAAATTCTTAGATTTTAAGATATTTGCAGCCTCAGAAGCACCTAGACCTTTCAAATCTGGAACTTCTACTGAAGTAGAAACACTATATCCTTGTCCATAAAGAATAATAATAGAACCTTTTGGTAGTGAATTTCCAGGTTTTGGAGTTTGATCTTCTACTAATGTAGAATTGCTATCACCATTAACATATGATTTAGTAGTAAATCCTGCAGCCTTTAATATTTTTTCAGCCTCTGCAACAGTTTTGTTACGTACATCAGGAACAGTAATAAAATTACTTGAATTTGTATTGCTAGAAGCATCTTCACTAGATGGAACACCTAAATAAGGCAAAATTTCATTTAGCATTTGTGACACAACAGGACCTGCAACTTGACCACCTTGATGACCATTTATCCTATTATGTGGGTCAGGGTCATATAATGTAAGGAGTAAAACAATTCCGAGTATCCTCAATAGGAGAAATTGCAACATAAGAAGCAACATATCCTTCATTTACATTAGCATCAAGAGGTTCAGAAGTTCCTGTTTTACCACCAATAGAATATCCAGACACAGCAGCATGTCTACCAGAACCATCAGTTACAACTGATTCCATCATAGATTTAACCTGTTCAGCTGTTTGCTTAGAAATAACTTGTCTAACTGCAGAAGTAGAAACTTCTGTTACAGAATCAGTATCTGTATTAGTTATTTCTTTTACAATACGAGGCTTCATAAGAACACCGGTCATTTGCAATACAAGAAATAGCAGTAATCATTTGCAGAGGTGTTACAGTAAATGTTCTTTGGCCAAAAGACATAGTAGCAAGTTCTACTTGCCCAACTTTATCCAAATCTAAAAACAAACTATTTTGTTCTCCATACAAACCAGAATTGGTAGAATTGAATAATCCAAAAGCATCATAATATTTATATAAAGTAGGAGCTTTAATTCTTTGACCTAGTTGAATAAAAGCAGGGTTGCAAGAATTACACAAAGCTTTTCTTAAAGTTTGTACACCATGTGGGTTAGAAGACCAGCAATTAATTTTACGGTCAGCAACTTCTTCATAACCCTTACAATAAAAGTCATTAGCCTTATCAGTTGAAGTAATATTTTCCTCTAAAGCAACAGCAGCAGTAATTAACTTAAACACTGAACCAGGCTCATAAGTATCAGACACAGACTTATTATTCCACATTTTAAATAAGGCATTACTTTTTTCCTCAGTAGAAAGTGAATCATAAGTTTTAGCTAATGTAGAATTTGGTGTATAAGGTGAATTTAAATCATAATCTGGGTATGAAGCCATAGCAATAATATCACCAGTTTTAGGGTTCATAGCAATAACATTTCCACCTCTAGAACACTCATTTTCATCTACAGCTTGTTTTAAATACTTTTCAACAATGGATTGTACATTCAAATCAATAGTTAAAGTTAAATCACTACCATTTTCAGCTGAAATATATGTTTCTTTTGCATTAGGAATTTCTTGTTGATTATTACCCTTTGAACTTACAATTTTTCCAGGAGTACCAGTTAAAACACTTTCCCACTTTGCTTCAATACCACTTAAACCTTGATTATCCATTCCACAAAAGCCGATAACATTAGAAGCAACAGTACCATAAGGATAATATCTTTTAGTATCTTCATCAATATTAATACCAACTGAAATTTTATTATCTTCCATCCATTGTTTTAACTTATCAACTTTTTCTTGTTCTACTTTTTTTATAATAGTTTCTACTTGAGTATTATTACTAACCTTTTTTAGAACATCCTCATAATCTAATTCGAAAATTTCAGATAAACCTTTAGCAACCTTTTCTTTAAGTTCTTTTGTAGCTTCTTCATCATTATTTTTTACAATTTTAGTAGGGTTAATAGTAATAGTATCTACTTGAGCACTAATAGCAAGAGCTTTTCCAGTAGAATCATAAATATTACCACGTCTTGGACTAATAATTTGATTAATAGCTTGTTGTTTATAAGCAAGTTCCTTTAAATAATTTCCTTGAACAAATTG
Source organism: uncultured Clostridium sp. (assembly GCA_950059165.1). Taxonomy (GTDB): domain Bacteria; phylum Bacillota; class Clostridia; order TANB77; family CAG-508; genus CAG-269. The sequence continues at coordinate 10,663 of CATLUC010000007.1, read as the reverse complement.
TAAAAAACCGATTCTTCCAACCAAAACAACAAAAATCAAAATAACTACAACAAGAAAAAGCTTTAAATTTTTGGTATGTACTAAATTTTTAGAGTCAAAATCTGTTTTCAATTTTACAACATTAGAATTTTTAGAAACAGTTGTACTATTTTTTATATTTTTTTCCATTTTTCTTGTTGAAATATCTGTATTATATTTTGTCATAGCCTTTTTTGTAGACGTTTTTTGAACTGATTTTGGTTTTGGATTAGACCTTGTATTTTCCTTTGAAACTGCCTTAGATTTCGTATTAGTTTTTGCATTTTCATTTTGCATTGCCCTAGATTTATTAGGTGCTTTTTTCGTTGGACTTGTTTTAGTATTTGTTTTTTGTTTAGATTTAGGTCTACTAGTTGATTTTTCATTTGCTTTTTTGTTTATTCCGTGTTTTTTTCTTTTTTTGGTTTTCCATATAGTTACCTCTTTAGTTTTTTTCTTATTTTATCGTAAAATTTATGAAAAATCAATAAAAGTTGAAAATTTAAGTTTCTATTTTTTGGTAATAGCATAATAGATAGCCTTAAGTAGTATGTGTTAAAATAAATGAAAGATTTTGTGCATCTAAGCTTGTAACTAGAAAATCTTACTTGCGTATTTTGAGGAATGCTCAAGGCAAAATCACTTATTTGTCTATTTTTTCAAATTTTACTCGGCTTCCAACATAATTCAAGAAATTCTAAAATTATTTTTTGGCACCCTTCCATCAATAGATGAACACTTTCCAAAAAATAATTTGAGAATTTCTAATCTTATTCTGGTCGCATTCGTAAACTTTTTAAAATAGACAAATAATGATTTTGAACGTGAGAGAGGCTCAAAATACTTAGGTTAGATTTTCTGTAAAAGCTTAGCTTGTCCAAAATCTGTAATGGTTTTTAACACATACTAATTAAGGCTATGTATGCTATTTGCAAAAAATCAAAACTTGAAAAAATAAGCAAAATATAGTATAGTATATATAGAGAAAATAAAGGGATGATATTGATTATGAATACAATTTTAGAAGAAACTAAATTCATTATGAATAAATATAATATAAAAGCAAACAAATCATTAGGGCAAAATTTTTTAATAAGTGAAGAAGTAATTCAGACAATTATAGATAGTAGTCAAATAGAAAAAGAAGACTTAGTTATTGAAATTGGACCAGGGCTTGGAACTCTTACAAAACATCTGCTAGAAAAAGCAGGAAAAGTAATATGTGTTGAATTAGATAAAAAAATGATTAAAATATTACAAGATAGATTTTCACTCTACAGCAATATTGAAATTTTAAATCAAGATATTTTAAAAGTAGACATAAAATTATTAATAGAAGAAGAAAAGAAAAAATCTAATTGGAAAAATGTAAAAATTGTAGCAAACTTGCCATATTATATCACAACACCAATAATAATGAAATTATTAGAAGAAGAATTACCATTAGAAAGCATAACAGTAATGATACAAAAAGAAGTAGCAAATCGATTAATATGCTTACCTGGACAAAAGCAAACAGGTGCAATTACATACAGTGTTTACTATTATGCACAGGCTCATGGGGTTTTAGAAGTTCCACCAAATAGCTTTATACCAGAACCAGAAGTGACATCTGAAGTTATAAAATTAAACATTAGAAAGCAGGCCCCTATAGAAATAGAAAAAAAAGAAGAAATGTTTAAAATTATCAAATATGCATTTATGCAAAGAAGAAAAACTTTATTAAATGCATTAGTAAACACAAAAGTATTTTCAAGCAAAGAACAAGGTACAGAGATTTTAGAAAAAATAGGACTAGATACAAACATCAGACCAGAAAAATTGACTTTAGAAGATTACGCAAATATCGCAAAAATACTTCCCAATTTATACATTATATGATATAATTAAAAAGAAGTATAAATAAGGAGAAAAAAATGAATCAAATTTTAGTTACAAAAAAACTATATATAACACCTGAACTAAAAAGAAAAAAGAAATTGTATAAATGTGAATTTATATTATCTATCTTTTTTGTAGTTGTATTAATTTCTGCCTATATTTATGCTGAATATGACAGAAACAAAAGTGAAGAAGTATCACAAGAAATCTTAGCTAATCTCGATATTCCAGAAGACACAACAGTTGCTAATAACAATATCTTAGTTGTAGTATTAAATGAAGAAGAACAAGCAAGTGGTGGTCAAGAGGAGGTAGCATCAGGAGGAGTTAAAAGTCCAAATATAGCACAAGCATCACAAAAAACAGAAAAGGGATTTCAATATACAACAATAGGAACAATTAATATTCCAAAAATAGGTGTTACATATCCAATTATAGATGGACCAACAGACAGCCCAGAAGAAACAGAAGACTTATTAAAAAAATCGCCAACTAAATTTTGGGGGCCAGACCCAAATGAAGTCGGAAATTTTTGTATAGTAGGGCATAACTATAGAAATAGTAGGTTTTTTAGTAAAGTGCCAAAACTAGAACCAGGAGATATTATAGAAATAACAGATGTTGCAACAGGAAAAACAATTAATTATAAAGTATATAACAAATATCAAGTAGACCCAAATGATGTTAGCTGTACAACACAATTAACAAATGGAAAAAAAGAAGTAACATTAATTACATGTACAGATGATAGTAAATACAGAGTAGTAGTAAAAGCAATGGAAGCAAAATAAAATGTGAGACAGTAGGACAGGTATTAAGTATCTCATATATTGAAAAAAATTAATGGAAAGCCACTAAAATATTAAGGCTTTCCTATTTTAGTAAATAGCCAATTAGGTATGGTACTAAAACTAATCTAAAAGGTTACAAATTATAGTCATGCCTCTTTTGTTTAAAACTCTTACCATTCAAATAATTTAAAACCCCACTATCAGACCTGAAATTAAATTTTAAGCTAAAACTAGAAAGCATTTGATACTTTTTACCAAACTGTTTATTAATGGCATTTATGCCATATTTTCCGGTCACCAATAATAGGGTAACCTAAATGTGCAAGATGTGCCCTAATTTGATGTGTTTTACCAGTTTCAATTTCTACGTCTAATAATGATGTATTATTGTCATATTTTTCTAAAATATTATAACTAGTAATAATTTTTTGATAACCCTTTTTAAAACAATCAGAAATATAAACACAAGATTTTTTATTATCCTTAAACAAATAAGCAGTACACTTTTTGTAAGTTTCCTTTGGAATACCATAAACTAAAGCCAAATAATGTTTTTCAATCTCATGTTTCTTAAATTTATCTAACAAAATTTTTAAAGCAGGTTCATTTTTTGCAAACAAAACAAGGCCAGTAGTATTCCTATCAATTCTATGGCAAGGCATTGGCTTAAAAGTAGTATTTGCATAACTTTCATGAACATAAGTAGTTAAACTATTTTGCCCTGTAACTTCCAAATTACAAGGCTTATCTAAAATTAAAATATTATCATCTTCAAAAACAATATCTAATTTACATGATGGATATAACAAATTATCTGCAATAAAAATCGATATTTCATCATTTTCATAAACTATAACATCTTTAGAAACTCTTTTTCCATTTATTTTAATATCTTTTTTTCTCAACGTTTTATAAAGTAAATTTGAAGATAAATGTGGAAAGGAATTTAATAAAAATGTATTTAATTTTTTTTCATTATATTTAGATGGTACAACTAATTTTTTCATGAAACCATTATACAATTTTATAATGTAAAAAGCAACATCTTTTTATATTCAGGTTTTGACATTTGCAAACACCTAGGAGAGGATGCTATAGTTGTTATATAATTTGTAATAATTTATAAGAACGCAAAATAAAATATATTTGTGAACTTTATGTGAAAAAAGAAAAAAAGGTATTGACAAGAAAACAAAAAGGGTATAAAGTATTAGCAGTCGATTAGCTAGAGTGCTAATATAAAAACTTAAGGAGGTAATGAAAAATGATTAAACCATTAGGAAATCGAGTATTAATAAAAATGAAAGAAGGCGAAGAAACAACCAAAAGTGGAATAATACTAGCTGGAAATGCACAAGAAAAACCACAAATTGCAGAAGTAATAGAAATAGGACCAGGAGAAAAAGTAGATGGCAAAATCGAACCAGTAAATGTAAAAAAAGGAGACAACATAATTGTAAGCAAATACTCTGGAACAGAAGTAAAATACGAAGGAATAGAATATATAATAGTAAAACAAGATGATATACTTGCAATAGTTGAGTAAAAATATAATAAACTTAGAAAAAAACAAAAAAGAATTTAAATTATTCAAAAATTTAAAATGAAGAAAGGAATGATAAAAATGGCAAAAGTCATTAAATTTGGAGAAGAAGCAAGAAAATCTTTATTAGAAGGTGTAAACAAATTAGCAGACACTGTAAAAGTTACATTAGGACCAAAAGGTAGAAATGTCGTATTAGACAAAAGTTTTGGAGCACCACTAATTACAAATGATGGTGTAACAATTGCAAAAGAAATAGAATTAGAAGACAAATACGAAAACATGGGAGCGCGTCTAGTAAAAGAAGTTTCAACAAAAACAAATGATGTAGCAGGAGATGGAACAACAACAGCAACAGTATTAGCACAAAGCATGATAAAAGAAGGAGTAAAAAATGTAGCAGCAGGAGCTGACCCAATGGCAATAAAAAGAGGAATTGACAAAGCAGTAGAAACAGCAGTAGAAGGCTTAAAAGAAGTAAGTTCAGTAATAAATGGAAAAGAAGACATAGCAAGAGTTGCAAGCATTTCAGCAAACAACGAAGAAATTGGAAATCTAATTGCAGATGCAATGGAAAAAGTATCAAAAGATGGAGTAATAACAATTGAAGAATCAAAAACATCAAACACAGAACTAAATGTAGTAGAAGGAATGCAATTTGACAAAGGCTATCTATCACCATATATGGCAACAGATACAGAAAAAATGGAAGCAATATTAGACAATCCATACATATTACTAACAGACAAAAAAATCAGCAATGTACAAGAAATATTACCATTACTAGAAGCAATAATGCAAGAATCAGGAAAACTATTAATAATATGTGACGACATAGAAGGAGAAGCATTATCAACACTAATCTTAAACAAATTAAGAGGAGTATTAAATGTAGTAGCTGTAAAAGCCCCAGGATTTGGAGATAAAAGGAAAGCAATGTTAGAAGACATAGCAATTTTAACAGGTGCAGAAGTAATAACTCAGGATTTAGGGTTAGAACTAAAAGACACAACAATAGACCAACTAGGAAAAGCAAAACAAGTAAAAGTACAAAAAGAAAATACAATAATAGTAGATGGAAATGGTGACAAACAACAAATAGCAGACAGAGTAGGACAAATAAAGGCACAAATAGTAGAAACAAAAAGTGAATATGATAAAGAACAATTACAAGAAAGACTTGCAAAAATTGCTGGGGGAGTTGCAGTAATTGGTGTAGGAGCAGCAACAGAAGTAGAAATGAAAGACAAAAAGCTAAGAATAGAAGATGCCCTATCAGCAACAAGAGCAGCTGTAGAAGAAGGAATAGTAGCAGGAGGAGGAACAGCATTAATAAACGTAATACCAAAAGTAGAAAAATTAGTAAAAACATTAGAAGCAGGAGAAGCACTAGGTGCAAAAATAGTCCTAACATCATTAGAAGAACCAGTAAAACAAATAGCTAGAAACAGTGGACTAGAACCAGCAGTAATAGTAGACAATGTAAAAAAATCACAAGTAGGAGTTGGATTTGATGCAGCCAAAGAAGAATATGTAGATATGAAAAAAGCAGGAATTGTAGACCCAACAAAAGTAACAAGAAGTGCATTGCAAAATGCAGCATCAATAGCTTCAATGGTACTTACAACAGAAAGCATAGTAACTGATAGTCCAGAGCCAAAAGGATGCAATTGTGGTAACCATGATGCAATGCCAGCAGGAATGGATGGAATGTATTAAAATATCTAAAAAGGCTAAGATTTTTTAACCTTAAAACAAGAGGAGTTCATTTTATTTTGGAACTCCTCTTGTTTAGTAAAAATATTAAAAAATTGACAAAAGAGCTCAAATAGTGTAATATACTTTTTAATGATATGCCAATATAGCTCAGTTGGTAGAGCAACAGATTCGTAACCTGTAGGTCGGCAGTTCGATTCTGCCTATTGGCTCCAATTAATTAAAAACTCTTATATTTAAACAATTATCCCACAAGCAATTTTTGTACCAGAATTCCCACTTGGTTGAGAAGTAAAATCATCAGGCAAATCATGAATAATAACAGCCTTACCTAAAATATCTTTTATCTTAAACTTATTCACTAAAACACGCATATAAGCATAACCATTATTTTCAATCAAAGGAGGTAAATCTCCAATATGAAAAGGATGAGGGCAATTTGTAGTATTTAAATGTGACTTAGAATTTGCAAACTCATCATTCAAATTTCCTGTACAAGAAGTCCCCTCATGAATATGAAAGCCAAAAAATCTACCTGTACAATGATTATCTAATTGAGGCAATCCATTTACTTTAGCAGTAATTAGAATACCAGCTTTTGTTTCCCTAAAAGTAACAACACCATCTATTTTAGGATATTTTTTTCCACCCTTAATATATGCTTTAGCACTACCAAAAACATTTTTAAACATATAATCACCCTAATAACATTATATTCAAAATAGATAAATAAGTGACTTTAAGGGTATCCACACTATTTAAAAAAAAGTCAAGACTGAAAATAAAACAAAACTTGAAAGATGTACAAAAATATAGTAAAATAGGGTAAAAAAATATAATTATTGTTCAGCCAATTTGTGTCTTAAGGAGGGAATGAAGGCAAAAATGAAAAATCAAGTTTTAGAAACAATTCAAAAATATAATTTAATAAAAGATGGAGACAAAATAGTAGTAGCAGTATCTGGTGGTCCAGATTCAATTTGTCTATTGGACATTTTAAAAAACTTACAAAAAGAAAGATGTATTATGACTTCATCCCAAAACACATCCCCAAATATATGCTTTGAAATCATAGTAGCGCATGTAAATCACCAAATAAGAGAAGAAGCAAACAAAGATGAACAATATGTAAAAAACTATTGTAAAAAAAATGGAATAGAATTTTTTTCAAAAAGTATAGATGTTGAAAAATTAGCTCATACTAATAAAATAGGAACTGAAGAAGCAGGAAGATTAGTAAGATATCAATTTTTTAATGAAATTTTAGAAAAAACAAATGCCACTAAAATTGCAATTGCACATAATAAAAATGACAAAATAGAAACAATTTTCTTGCATATGTTAAGAGGAAGCGGAATAGATGGGTTAAAAGGAATAGATCCAAAAAGAGAAAATATTATAAGACCATTAATAGAATGTGAAAGAACGCAAATAGAAAAATATTGTGAGGAAAACCAATTACATCCAAGAATAGACAAAACCAATTTTGAAAATATTTATAATAGGAATAAGATTAGAAATATAGTAATTCCATATATTCAAAAAGAATTCAATCCAAATATAATAAAAACAATAGATAGATTATCAGATATTGTAGCAGAAGAAGAGGAATATTTAGATAAACAAACAAAAAAGGTATATCAAGAGCTTTTACTAGAGCAAAATGAAAATCAAATAATAATAGACTTAAAAAAATTCAATTTACAAGAAACTGTAATAAAAGCAAGATTAATAAGATATATTATAAAAAGGTTATTTGGAAGTAGTCAAAGTATTGAAAAAATACATATACAAGACATCATAAAATTATGTGAAAAAAATATAGGAAATAAATACCTAACACCAAATAAAAATACAAAAATTCTAGTAAAAAATCATAAAATTTATTTTATTGAACAATAACACTAAAACATGCTTTCCGTAGCAAACAAACAAAGACGGCGAAATTGTAACAAAAAAGACATATTAAAAAGTCTTGTAAAACAAAAAAATATATGGTATAAAAGTGAACAAAGAATATCAAATAAGAAAGTAACTGTAACAAAAGACAATTAAAGCAGTCTAATTAAGGAGGAATTATTTTGAAAAACGGAATTAAAACATTAGCTATGTGGCTAATTATAGGAATTATTTTTATAGTAGTGCTGTCATCAATTGTAGAAAATAGCGATTCAAAACTAAAATATTCAGAATTAATAGCAAACATTAATAGTGGAAAAGTAGAAGCTATTCAAATAGAATCAGATGGAAAATTAGCAACAGTAACTTTAAAAGATGACAAAATAAAAAAAGAAGTAAATATTCCAGATATGGAAAGCTTTATGAAATATAGTGAAGAGTTCTTAAAAGATGGAGCATTTACATTAGAAGAAAAATCACAATCCATATTTATTACAATTATTAGCTTGCTTACACCATTTGGATTATTAATAATATTCTTCATATTCTGGTTCTTTATGATGGGTGGAGTAGGTCAAGGAGGACCTGGAAACAAAACAATGTCATTTGGAAAAAGCAAAGCTAGAATGATGACACCAGCAGATAAAAACAAAATTACTTTTGAAGATGTAGCAGGTGTTGATGAAGAAAAAGAAGAGTTAGAAGAAATAGTACAATTCTTAAAAAATCCAAAGAAATTTACTGATATGGGAGCTAGAATACCAAAAGGTGTCTTACTAGTAGGGCAACCAGGTACAGGTAAAACATTATTAGCTAAAGCAGTAGCAGGAGAGGCAGGAGTACCATTCTTTATTATAAGTGGTTCAGACTTTGTAGAAATGTTTGTAGGTGTTGGAGCATCAAGAGTAAGAGATTTATTTGAACAAGCAAAGAAAAATGCACCATGTATTATCTTTATAGATGAAATTGATGCAGTTGGACGTCAAAGAGGAGCAGGTCTTGGTGGAGGACATGACGAAAGAGAACAAACATTAAACCAATTATTAGTAGAAATGGATGGGTTTGCAGAAAACGAAGGTGTTATTGTTTTAGCTGCAACAAATAGACCAGATGTATTAGATAAAGCACTATTAAGAGCAGGAAGATTTGATAGACAAATAGTAGTAGGAATGCCAGATGTAAAAGCAAGAGAACATATATTAGAAGTACATTCTAGAAAGAAACGTTTTGCAGATGATGTTGATTTAAAAGTAATTGCTAAAAACACATCAGGATTTGCAGGAGCAGACCTAGAAAATGTATTAAACGAAGCAGCACTACTTGCAGCAAGAAGAGATTTAAATGAAATAGGAATGAAAGAAATTGAAGATGCCATGGTAAAAGTAACTATGGGACCTGAAAAGAAAACAAAAGTAAGAAGTGAAAAAGAAAATAAATTAGTAGCATACCACGAGGCAGGTCATGCAGTAGTAAGCCATTTCTTAGAAACACAAGACCCAGTACACCAAATATCTATAGTACCAAGAGGAATGGCAGGAGGATATACAATGTATCGTCCAACAGAAGACAAATCATTTATGTCTAAAACAGAAATGGAAGAAAACATTGTTTCATTACTTGGAGGTAGAGTAGCAGAAAGCCTAATACTAAATGATATCTCAACAGGTGCAAGCAATGACATAGAAAGAGCAACTAAAATTGCTAGAAGCATGGTAACAAAATACGGAATGAGTGAAAGAATTGGAGCATTAATGCTAGGTTCTAACCAAGAAGAGGTATTTTTAGGAAGAGATTTTGCTCAAAGTAAAGAATATTCTGAAGAAACAGCAGCAGTTATTGACGAAGAAACAAAAAGAATTGTTGATACAGGATATAATAGAGCAAAACAAATATTATCAGACAATATTGATAAATTACATCAAGTAGCAGGTATTTTATTAGAAAAAGAGAAAATCGAAGCAGACGAGTTTGAGGCAATATTTGGTGAATAAAAATTTTCTACGAAATGCTTTATATTATAGGAAGTTTGGAGAACTTTCCAATAATATTAAAAAATAGCAATTTTTATTGCTATTTTTTTTGGTTTAGTATAAAATATAACTGTAAAACAAAAAAGGAAGAAGTGTACTAAAACTTATGAAAAATTATTATGAAATATTAGAAGTAAATAGAAAAGCATCAAAAGAAGTAATTGAAAAGGCATATCATGTATTAGTAAAAAAATACCATCCAGATTTATATGATGGATTAAAAAAACAATATGCTGAGAAAAAAGTAAAAGAACTTAATGAAGCATATGAAATTTTATCTGATGATTTTTTTAGAGAACAATATGATAAAGAATTAGAAAATTTAAAAAATAACATACAACCAAAAGAAGAAAAACGAATAATGCAAGAAAGTAGGAAAGAACAGGTAAAACAGCCTACAACAAATTATAAACCAGGGTCTTTTGGAGCAATAGTAGAATTAACCAAAATGGTTTTTCATGACTTTTCAATAAGTAGAAAAAGAAGAGCAGAAGAATTTGAAAAAGACCCGAAAAGAAATGCAATAGCAATAATACTTACAATAATAATAGTTATTCTAATTGGAATAATCTTGTGGTTTATACCATTTACAAATGGTTGGATGAGAGAACTCCTATTTGAAAATCCATTATTTAATTGGATAGGAGGACTATTCTCATAAAATGAGGGATGTTCAAGGCAAATATTAATTTCTATATTTTCATAAATAACTCGGTTCCCTACGTAAACTAAGAAATTCTAAAATTATTTTTTGGCACCCTTCCATCAATAGATGAACTCTTTCC
>CATLUC010000006.1:24971-35055 GCA_950059165.1 uncultured Clostridium sp. | reverse complement strand
AAACTTACAAAAAATACTTTTTTTTATATTATACACCATCTTTTAGCTCAAACCATTTTAATAATTAAATTTAAAAATTTAAAGGCAGAGAAACTCTACCTCTAATCATCTTCTTTCAACCTAATTGGTAAAATCATATAAGTATAATCATTATTCTCAATAGGCTTAATCAAACAAGGAGAAATACTAGTTCCAAACTCAACAAAAACTTCCTCATCATCAATAGCCTTCAAACAATCCAAGAAATATTTAGGATTAAAACCTGCTTCTAAATTCTTTCCCTCAGTTTCAACATATAACTCTTCTTTAGCATCTCCTGTCTGTGTAGTACAAGAAATAACAACCTTACCAATATCAACTTGAACCTTTACAGGATACTTCTTCTCCTTCTCCACTGTAGAAGCCGAAATCAAACTAATCCTCTCAAAACTATCCTGAATATTATTTGTATTTACCTTAATTCTAGTTTCCCAATTACTTGGAATAACATTTTTATAATTTAAAAACTCTCCATCTAAAATTCTAGTAACAACCTTACAATTATCCATCTCAAATAAAGCCTGATTTTTCGCAACACCAATCTTTACAGGTTCAAAACCATCAGAAATAATCTTATTAACCTCATTTAAAGTTTTACCTGGAATAACAGCCTTAAAATCATTACTTTGTTTATTCAAGAAAATAGACCTCAAAGCCAAACGAAAACCATCAACACAAACCAAACTTAGCTTATTACTCTCAATCTCAAACAAACAACCTGTAAAAATCTGTCTACTCTCCTCTTGACTTACTGCAAAAATCGTCTTTCTAATCATATTCTTCAAAACACACTGGTCTAGCTCAATAGAATTTTCAACCTCAATTTTAGGAAGTTCAGGAAATTCTTCAGGATTCATAGTAGCAAGTTTATACAAAGACCCTTCACACTCAATTTCCAACAAATTTTTATCATTAACAGAAATATGAATCTCAGTATTAGGAAGTTTTCTAATAATTTCACTAAACATAATAGCATTAACAACAGTACTACCCTGTTCTTTTACCTCACAACTCATAACACATTCAATCCCAATTTCTAAATCATAAGTAGTTAATTTTATTTCATTATCATTTGTTTGAATCAATATTCCTTCTAGTATAGGCATAGTAGTTTTAGAAGCTACACCTTTAACTACGGAATTAATAGCCTTAAGGATTGTATCCTTATAACAAACTATCTTCATTTTGCTTCCTCCTTTTATATAAATATAATATTATTAGTAGTAATAGTATTAGGTCGAGTGGAAACTGTGGAAAACCATGTTGAAAGTTAAAATCCCTAGAAAAACTATTGTTAATAAGTTAGTGGAAAACTAAAAAAATTATCCACACTTTCAAATCACAATTGTGAAAAAACGACATATACACACCTTATAAACAACATATAAACAACTAGATGTGGATATCCAACCTGTTATTTCCGTAAGAACAGATTAAAAAGTTTTTCACGAACAATAATTTTTCAAACACAAATTTCAAAAAAACCAAAAAAACATTTTCACAATCATTGTTTGCCATCAATAATATTTTTAACACTTTCCACAATCAACTTAGTATTATTTTTTTCCTTAATTTCCTTTTCTATCTTCTTACAACCATGCATAACAGTAGAATGATCCCTACCCCCAAAATCATTACCAATTTGAGGATAAGACATATTAGCAATCTCTCTACACAAATACATAGCAATTTGCCTTGGAAAAGCAATATCATTAGAACGCTTATTACTAGACAAATCATCTTTATTAATACTAAAATATTTAGCAACAGTCTCTTTAATAAAATCGCAAGAAATAACCTTTTCCTTCTCATACTTAAACTCATTAATAGTACTTTCAGCCAACTCAATAGTAATAGGGCTGTGAGTCAAAGAAGCCATAGCAACAATTTTATTAAACACACCCTCAAGCTCCCTAATATTAGAATCAATACGATTAGCAATATTAGAAAGAATATGGTCATCAATAACAACACTTTCTTCTTGAGCCTTTTTCCTTAAAATAGCAAGACGAGTTTCATAATTAGGAACTGAAATATCAGCCAAAAGACCCCATTCAAACCTAGACTTAAGCCTATCCTCCAAAAAAGGAATATCCTTAGGTTGTTTATCACTAGAAACAACAATTTGCTTATGCTCCTCATACAAAGTATTAAAAGTATGAAAAAACTCCTCTTGAACCCTATCCTTGCCACCAATAAATTGAATATCATCAATAAGCAAAACATCAATATTCCTATACTTTTTCCTAAAAAGTTCATTTTTATTATCCCTAATAGCATTAATCAATTGATTAGTAAACTTTTCAGAAGTAACATACAAAACATTACAATTCCTATTATTTTCAATCATTTTATGACCAATAGCATGCATCAAATGTGTTTTACCGTAAGCCTACACCACCGTACAAAAACAAAGGATTATAAGCATCAGCAAGATTATTATTTCCAACAGCCAAAGCAGCAGCATTAGCAAACTCATTATTATCCCCAATAACAAAAGTATCAAAAGTATACTTTGGATTTAAAGAAGCTTGATTTTGCTGAACCTCAGAAGAAATAACATTTTCCTTACCCTCTTGCGAAGGAGCAGTATTTGTAACATTTCCATCTAAATCTAGCCCCTTTTCCTTAGCCTCTTTTTCCAAATCAATAACATCATAAGTCCAATCCTTATTAGTAATAAATTGCAAAGTATTTAAAATCAAAGGCTTATACTTATTTTCAATAAAATCCTTTTGAAATTCAGAAACAGCAGTAAAAACAATATGATTTCCATCAATACTACGGATATTTAAAGGTTCAATCCAAGTATTAAAAGAAATAGTAGTAAGTTCAGGTCTAAGCTCATTTTTAATTTTTTTTATAAGTTCATCTTTTTCAAAAGCCATTAAAATCATCCTTTCCATTAAAAAGTTATCCACAAAATTATCCACAAGTGTTGATAATTTTGATAAATTTTTGTAAAAATAAAGATGATTCATACGAACATAAATTCAAGTATTTTCAGTAAAAATCTCTCATAATTTTTTACCCCCCAATAATAACAGATTTATACACAATAAGTCAATAAAATTGTGGAAAAAAAATTTAAAATGTGGAAAAAAACAGAAAAAACTGTGGAAAACTAACAAAAAAAACTTAAAAATCGACATAAAAAAAATTTAAAAAACACTTGACTTTTTACATAAAAATGAGGTATAATTGATACACTTGTTGATTAAACAGTAGGAGGTGTATGGAAAATGAAAAGAACATTTCAACCAAAAAACAGACAAGAAAAGAAAGAACACGGATTTATGAAAAGAATGAAAACAAGAGCAGGAAGAAACATACTAAAAGCAAGAAGAGCAAAAGGAAGAAAAAAACTAACAGCATAAGCTAGAAAAAGAGATAGAACAAAAAGGAAAGCCCTAACATTAGCTAAAATTCAAAACTCTCTATGGCTTTTCTGTTACTTTGTTCAAAAGTGTTAGGCATCATAAAGACAAAAGACATCGCTAATACATAAAAATCACTTTAAACCTAGCTAATATTCCTTTGTATTTACCTTCAAAGAAAGGAAAAAACAAAGAATGAAAAAAACAAAAATGATGAAAAAAAACTACGAATTTAAAAATGCTTTATCAAAAGGAAAATACTATGGGGGAAAGTACATAGAAGCATTCATAAAAACAAACAACAAACAACAAATAAACACCTTAGGAATAGCAATTAGCGTAAAAATAGCAAAAGCAGTAAAAAGAAACCACATAAAAAGACTAATAAGAGAAAGCTATAGAAAACAAGAAGAAACAATAAAAACAGGCAACCAAATAGTAATCCTATGGAAGAAAAAAGTAGACATAAAAAACGCAACATACAAAAACATAAATCACGATTTACAAACAATATTTGATAAAGCCAAAATAATAGAGGAAAAGCTATGAAAAACTTACTGATATGGCTAATAAACTGGTATCAAAAACACATATCCATAGTCTTTGAAAGTAAAAACATTCATTGCAAATACTATCCAACCTGCTCAGAATACACAAAACAAGCAATACAAAAATATGGAGCAATAAAAGGGAGTATCAAAGGAATATATAGAATTCTAAGATGCAACCCATTCTCAAAAGGTGGATATGACCCATTAAAATAAACTTAGGAGGAACATATATGTTTGAATTTTTTGCAAGTCTATTCGGTTATCTACTATCGTTTTTATATAACCTAATAAACAACTACGGAATTGCAATTATTTTATTCACAATAATTATAAAACTATTACTAATACCACTATCAATAAACCAACAAAAAACAATGAAAAAAAGTGCAAAAATACAAGAAAAAATGAAAGCAATACAATTCAAATACAAAAACGACCCAGAAAAAATGAACCAAGAAATAATGGACCTATACAAAAACGAAAAAATGAGTCCATTTAGTGGATGTTTAACAGCAATAGTACAACTACTATTACTATTATCAATATTCTACCTAGTAAAAAGTCCAATAACATATATGGAAAAAATCCCAACAGACGACATAAATAAATACATAACACAACTACAAGAAGAAGGAAAAGAAGTAAGCAAAGTATATCCAGAAATCGACCTAATAAGAGAACACCAATGGCTAAAAGAAAAAAATCCTGAAGACAACAATGTAGACAAACTAAACATACAAATGAACTTCTTAGGATTAGACCTTAGCAAAATACCACAACAAAACATGACAGACTATACAGTATATATAATACCAATCCTATACATAATATCATCATTTATATCAATAAGAATGACAACAGCAATGCAAGAAAATAAGAAAGAAAAGGAAAAAGCAGTAATTGAAGTAGGAGAAAACCAAGAAAACCAAGAAGAACAAAAAGAAAACGAAATGGACGCAGTAATGCAAACAAACAAAATGATGTCTTGGATGATGCCAATAATGTCAATATCAATTGCATTTGTAGCACCACTAGGATTAGCATTATACTGGCTAATAAGCAACATTTTAATGATTTTAGAAAGACTAATATTAGACAAAACAATAAAAGAACAAGAAGAAAATTAACTAGAATTGTACCTTAGAAGGGAATGATAGTAAACATGGAAAAAACAATAATAGCAGAAGGAAAAACAACAAACGAAGCCATAGAAAACGGCTTAAAACAACTAAACGTTCCAAAAGACTGTGTAGATATCAAAGTACTAGAAAATGAAGACAAAAGAAGCTTTTTTAGCATCTTAGCACCAAGAATAGTAAAAGTAGAAATGACAATAAAAGAAAACAAAATAACACCAAAAAAAGAAATACATATAAACAAGCAAGAACAAGAAAAAGCCAATGAAAGCCTAGAAAAATTCCTAAAAGAATTCATAAAACAATTACCAGAAGGAACAAAATATGAAATAACAAACACACAAAGCCACATAAATGTAAACATCACAAGCCAAAACCACCTAGGATACCTAATTGGATATAGGGGAGAAACACTATATGCCATACAAAACATCCTATCTGCAATAGCAGGAAAAGGAATAGAAAACAGAATTAGAGTAATATTAGATATATGTGGATACAAAGAAAAAAGAGAAAAAGCACTAGAAGACTTAGCAACAAAAGTTGCAAAAACAGTAACAAGAACAGGACAACCAATAAAATTAGAACCAATGCAAGCATATGAAAGAAAAATAATACATAGCAAATTACAACAACACTCAAGAGTAGAAACCATAAGTGTAGGGGAAGAGCCATATAGAAGAATCATCGTATCATTAAAAAACAAAAATCAATAAGAATAAAATCGGAGGTCAAAGGTCGGATTTTACAAATTTTTTGTAAGTTCATCTTTGACCTTTTACTTAATTTGCAAAACAATGATCTTATTATATATTAACACATTCATAAAAAAATAAAGGACATCATATTAGCATTAAACGAAAAAGGAGGAAAAAATATGAGTACAATAGCATCAATTTCTACGGCACCAGGTATTGGAGGAATAGGAATAGTTAGAATGAGTGGAAATGAATGTTTTAACATCATAAATAAAATATTTGAACCAAAAAATAAAACAAAAGAAATAAAAGGATATACAATAAAATATGGAAATATAGTAGACAACGAAGAAATAATAGATGAAGTACTAGTATCATACTTTAAAGCACCAAAAAGTTATACAACAGAAAATATGTGTGAAATAAACACACATGGTGGCAATATAATTGTAAAAAAAATACTAGAACTATGCCTAAAAAATGGAGCAACACTTGCAGAACCAGGGGAATTCACAAAAAGAGCATTTTTAAATGGAAGAATAGACCTAATACAAGCAGAATCCGTAATTGACGTCATCCATGCCAAATCCGAAAGAGAAGCAAAAACAGGAATAAAACAACTAGAAGGAATATTATCAAAACAAATATCTGGAATAAAACAAAAAATATTAGACGTTATGGTAGGCATAGAAGTTGCAATAGACTACCCAGAATATGATGTAGATGAAGTAACAAATAGCCAAATACTAGAAATGTTAAACCAAGTAGAAGAAAAATTAAATATACTAGAAAAAAGCTTTGACAACGGAAAAATAATAAAAGAAGGAATAAAAACAGCAATAATAGGAAAACCAAATGCACGGCAAATCATCATTATTAAACGCAATACTAAAAGAAGACAGAGCAATTGTAACCCAATATGCAGGAACAACAAGAGACACAATAGAAGAATTCGTAAATATTGATGGAATACCATTAAAACTAATAGACACGGCAGGAATTAGACAAGCCAAAGACGAAGTAGAAAAAATAGGAATAGCAAAATCTAAGGAAATAGCAAAAGAAGCAGATTTAATCATTGCAATTTTCGATATAACACAAGACCTAACCAAAGAAGATTTAGAAATATTAGAACTAATGAAAGAAAAAAAATCAATTATATTACTAAACAAAACAGACCTAAAGCCAGTATTACAAGAAAATGCCCCAAGACTACAAAAACTAAATAGCAAAATTATAAAAATATCAGCATTAAACTATCAGGGGATAGGGGAACTACAAGAAGAAATAACAAAAATGTTTAACTTAAATCAAATCAACTTAGACAATGAAATAATAATTACAAACATAAGACATAAAAACTTAATAACAAAAGCAATAGAAAATGTAAAAAAAGCGAAAGAAACAATAAACCAAAAAATGCCATTAGATATAATTGCAATTTTTATAAAAGACATTCTAGAAGATTTAGGAAATATAACAGGTGAAATTGTAAGTGAAGATATAATAAACGAAATTTTTGCAAAATTTTGCTTAGGAAAATAACAATAAAGTTTATGATAAAATAGGTCGGAAAATTTGTTGTGAAAACGAAAAATAAGACGATTTGAAATAAAAACAGTATAATTCTATAAACAAAAATAAAAAACAGCGAGAAAGCAAAATGAAGGCAAATAGAAAGTGATATATTTTTTAGTAAGTTAATTTTATTATTACACAAAATAAAAAAATTATCAAAATGCTCGGTCAAGTAAATTTAGCATAACTTCTAAATTGATTTTATGGCACCCTTTCACACGAAATCGTGCGAACATTTTCCATAAAATCAATTAAGAAATTCTAGCAAAAGTTACTTTCCATTCGCTTTTTTTCTAATTTTTATATTTTTGCATAATGAAAAGTTATAGAAAAAACAACAAGAATACATAAGTTTACGAACTAATAAGTAAAACAATACAAATTAAAAAAAACAAGGTTAAAACATTGCGAACAAAAGAAAAAGTTAAAAATATTAAAGAGAAACAACAAAAACTAAAAGGTAAAAAAAGACGAAACAATTCCAAAAAACACTCTTTCCTGTTTCACAAGGAAAGACTGAAAAACAATAAAAAATTTAGAAAGGAACGGGATAAAAAATGAACTACATAGCAGGAGAATATGATGTGGCAGTTGTAGGCGCAGGACACGCAGGGTGTGAAGCAGCATTAGCTTGCTCAAGGCTTGGAATGAAAACACTAATCTTTTCAATCAGCCTAGAAGCAATTGCAAATATGCCATGTAATCCACACATAGGGGGAAGCTCTAAAGGACATCTAGTAAGAGAAATAGATGCTCTTGGAGGAGAAATGGGAAAAAACATTGACAAAACAATGATACAAATAAAAATGCTAAACACATCAAAAGGACCAGCAGTCCATTCATTAAGAGCACAAGCAGACAGAAAAAAATATCAAGCACAAATGAAACATACACTAGAAATGCAAGAGAACTTAGAAGTAAAGCAGGGAGAAATAGTAGACATACAAGTAGAAAATGGAAAAGTAACATCAATAACAACAGATGTAGGAGCAATATACAAAGTAAAAGCAGTAATATTAGCAACAGGAACATACCTAAAAGGAAAAATATTCATAGGAGAGTTCTCCAAAGAAAGTGGACCAGATGGAGTAGCAGCAGCAAACAAGCTATCAGATTGCCTAAAAAAAATAGGAATAAACCTAGTCAGATTCAAAACAGGAACACCAGCTAGAATCAACAGAAGAAGCATAGACTTTAGCAAAATGGAAATACAAAAAGGAGACAATGGAATAGAAGCATTTTCCTTTGAAAACGAACCAAAAGAATTTGAACAAGTAGACTGTTACTTAACATACACAAACGAAAAAACACATGAAATAATCAAAAAAAACCTACATCGTTCACCACTATATGCAGGAATGATAGAAGGAACAGGACCAAGATATTGCCCATCAATAGAAGACAAAGTAGTAAGGTTTAGTGACAAACCAAGACACCAGGCATTTGTTGAGCCAATAGGAACAGACACAGAAGAAATGTATATACAAGGAATGAGTTCCTCATTGCCAGAAGATGTACAAATTGCATTATATCACACAATACCAGGACTAGAAAAAGCAGAATTTACAAGACCAGCATATGCGATAGAATATGATTGTATAGACCCATCAAACCTAAAACTATCGCTAGAATACAAAGGGATAGAAGGACTATTTATGGCAGGACAAATAAATGGAACATCAGGATATGAAGAAGCAGCCTGCCAAGGTTTAATTGCAGGGATTAACAGTGTACAAAAAATAAAAGGAAAAGAACCATTAATATTAGATAGAACACAAGGATATATTGGAGTGTTAATTGATGATATTGTTACAAAAGGAACAAATGAACCATATAGAATGATGACATCAAGAGCAGAATACCGTTTGCTATTAAGACAAGACAATGCAGACTTAAGACTAACAAAAATAGGACATGAAATAGGTTTAATATCAGACGAAAGATACAAAAAATTCGAACAAAAAAAGAAAAACATAGAAACAGAAATACAAAGACTAAAAAATACTGTTGTAAAACCAACAAAAGAAGTAAATGAACTTTTAAAAAACAATGGAACAGCAGAACTATCAACAGGAACAAAGATGTCAGAATTACTAAAAAGAACAGAACTAAACTATGAAAAATTAGCAATTATAGATGAACAAAGACCTGAATTATCAAGACAAGAAAAAGAAGAAGTGGAAATCCAAATAAAATATGAAGGATATATTAAAATGCAAGAAGCACAAGTTGAAAAATTTAAAAAACTAGAAAGCAAAATCTTGCCAGAAAATATAGACTATGAAAAAATAAAAGGAATAAGTTTAGAAGCAAGACAAAAACTAAACAAACTAAAACCACATTCAATAGGGCAAGCCTCAAGAATATCAGGAGTTTCACCAGCAGACATATCAGTACTTTTAGTTTATTTGCAACAAAAACAAAAAAGTTAATATATTTAGTATAAAAAGCTTTTAATTACATTTGCAAAAAATATAAAAATTATAAAAAAGCTCGGTCAAGATAATTATCACATAACTTCTAAACTAATTTTATGGCACCCTTTCACGACTAGCGCGAACATTTTCCATAAAATTAGTTAAGAAGTTCTAGCTCAATTACTTTCCATTCGCTTTTTTTCTAATTTTTATATTTTTTGCATAAATAAAAAGTTTTAGTAATAAAAGGAGTAGTTATGGAAAGAGAAGAATTTGGTAAAATTATAG
>CATLUC010000006.1:0-24961 GCA_950059165.1 uncultured Clostridium sp. | reverse complement strand
GTGAAGAAATAAAAATAAAGTTGCAAAAAGAACAAATTGATAAATTTTATACATATATGGAACTATTATTAGAATGGAATGAAAAAATAAACCTAACAGCAATAACAGACCCAAAAGAAATAATTTTAAAACACTTTATAGATTCAATAACAATTAGTAAGCAAATCAAAGAAAATGCAAAAGTTGTTGATGTAGGGACAGGAGCAGGTTTTCCAGGAATACCACTAAAAATAATTAGAGAAGATATAGAAATAACATTATTAGATTCTTTAAATAAAAGAATTAACTTTTTAAATGAAGTAATAGAAAAACTAAAACTAACAAAAATAGAAACTATACATGGAAGGGCAGAAGAATTTGGACAAAATAAGAAAAATAGAGAACAATATAATTATGCAATATCAAGAGCAGTGGCAAATCTTGCAACACTAGAAGAATACTTATTACCATTAGTTACTATAAACGGATATACTATTAGTATGAAAGGTCCGGAAATAGAAGAAGAACTAGAACAAGGCAAAAAAAGCATTCTTGTTCTTGGTGGAAAATTAGAAAAAATAGAAAAATTTGAATTGCCACAAAGTGACATGGGAAGAAGTTTGGTAATAATTAAGAAGATAAAACAAACACCTTTAAAATATCCAAGAAAAGCAGGAATGCCAGCAAAAGAGCCCATAAAATAAAAAAATGTTACAATTCATGACTTAAATTCTTTAATAGAAAAAAGTTTATAATAAAAAATATTTTGAACAAGCTCGGGGCGAGCTAATCTTCACAGAAATTCTGAATACATTTTTTGGCACCCTTCCAAGACAAGCTTGAACTCTTTCCAAAAAATGAATTAAGAATTTCTAGCTTGATTACTCTACATTCGCTTGATTTTCATATTTCTTATTATAAACTTTTTTTCTGTTAGATTTTAATAAACATGAATTGTAACAAATTGAAACAAAAAAAGTCAATAAATTTCTTAAAATTTATTGACTTTTTTGCAATATTTTTATATCATATATAATATAGCAAACAGAAACTAAAACGTAAAAATAAACTAAAAATGGAGGCAATCAAATTGGGAAAAATAATAGCACTAGCAAACCAAAAAGGTGGAGTAGGAAAAACCACAACAACAGTAAATTTAGGAACAATACTAGCCAAAAAAGGAAAAAAAGTATTGTTAATAGATGCTGACCCACAAGGAAATGCCACAAGTGGACTAGGAGTAGAAAAAGAAGTAGAAGCATCAACATATGACATATTAGTAAATGACACTAGTATAGAAGAAACAATACAAAAAACAATGATAAAAAACCTAAAAGTATGTCCATCAAACATGAACCTAGCTGGAGCAGAAGTAGAACTAGTATCAATGATGTCAAGAGAACAAAGACTAAAAGAAAAATTAGATGAAATAAAAAACAAATTTGACTACATACTAATAGATTGTCCACCATCATTAGGGCTAGTCACATTAAACGCATTTACAGCATCAGATAGTGTACTAATACCTGTACAATGTGAATACTTCGCATTAGAAGGATTAGGGCAATTATTAAACACAGTAAATCTAGTGAAAAAACACTTAAATAAAAACATACAAATAGAAGGAGCATTACTTACAATGTATGACATAAGGACAAACCTATCAAACCAAGTAGTAAAAGAAGTAAAAAAATACTTTGGAGACAAAGTATACAAAACAGTAATACCAAGAAATGTTAGGTTAAGCGAAGCTCCAAGCTATGGAATGCCAATTACAGAATATGACCCAAAATCAAAAGGAGCAAAAAGCTACCTAAAATTTGCTAAAGAATTCTTGTCAAAAAACAATGAAGAAGAAAAAAAGGCAAAACACATGATGTAAGGAATTTGTAATAGAATTAGGAGGAGGAGTAAAAATGGCGAAGATGACAGGTTTAGGAAAAGGATTAGATGCATTATTTGGTCCAGCACCAGAAGAAGAACAAATGCAAGAAAATGACACACTAAAAAACTTAAAAATAACAGAAGTAGAGCCAAACAAAGAACAAGCAAGAAAAAAATTTAATCAAGAAGCCCTAGAAGAATTAGCACAATCAATAAAAGAATATGGAATAATACAACCAATAGTAGTAACAAAAAAAGATGGATATTATAGCATAATTGCAGGAGAAAGAAGATGGAGAGCATCTAAAATAGCAGGATTAAAAGAAATACCAGCAATAATAAGAGAAGACAACGAAAAAATCAACTCAGAAATATCATTAATAGAGAACATGCAAAGAGAAGACTTAAACCCAGTAGAAAAAGCAGCAGGAATAAAAACACTAATAAACACTTACGGAATGTCACAAGAAGAAGTTGCAAAAAAACTAGGAAAAAGTAGAAGTACTGTAGCAAATTGGGTAAGAGTTTTGAACCTAGAACCACGAGTACTAGAAATGGCAAAAGAAGGGAAAATAACAGAGGGGCACTGTAAAGCATTACTTGCAATAACAGAACCAGAAAAACAATACCAAGCAGCAATACAAATGATAGAAAGAGGATCAACAGTTAGGCAAATAGAAAAAAAGGCAAAAACAAAACAAACAAAAGAAGAACAACAAAAAAATCACATACTATATAAAAGTATAGAAGATAACTTCCAAAGTTTCTTCGGTTCAAAAGTAAAACTAGACCCAGGAAAAAGAAGAGGAAAAATAATTATAGAATACACATCAAATGATGACCTAGAAAGGATTTTAGGACTAATAAATTAAAAGGTGAAAAAAATAAAAAAATTTTCAACCAATTTGAGCAGTAGGAAAGGAATGAGGTTCAACATGGAAAATATCATGGAGTTTATAAAAACAGAAACCTTTTTGTTGATTTTGGTTGCCATAATGGCATTATTGTTAATTGGATTTATTGTTATGGTAACGAAATTTTCAAAATTAAACAAAAAATACAAAAATTTCATGCAAAAATTAGGAAATGGAAAAAATTTAGAAGAAGATTTAGAAACATATATGTATAAAGTAAATAAAGTAGAACAACAAAATGCACAAATAGAAAATGAAATAAAAAATATGGACAACAATATATCAAAATGCATACAAAAAGTTGGAATGGTAAGATATAATGCATTTGAAAATACAGGAAGCAATTTAAGTTTTGCATTAGCTTTATTAGATAAAAACAACAGTGGAGTAGTTTTAAATGGAATCTTTTCAAGGGAAATGTCAAACATATATGCCAAACCAGTAGAAAATGGAAAATCGACATATACATTCTCAGAAGAAGAAACACAAGCAATACAAAAAGCAATAGAATAAAAAAATCTAAAATTTGCTATTGACAAATGCCAATAAAAATGCTAAGATATAGACTGTTGGAAGGACAAACTCTAACAAACGGAGAGGTGGTCGAGTGGTTGAAGGCACCAGTCTTGAAAATTGGCGTGCGTTTGTAGCGTACCGTGGGTTCGAATCCCACCCTCTCCGCCAAAAATATAAAAAGTTAGATGTACCAAATATCTAACTTTTATATTATAAAAAAGTATAAATGTAGGTGTACCCAAGTGGTGAAGGGGGCAGTTTGCTAAACTGCTAGGTCGAGTAATCGGCGCGGAGGTTCGAACCCTCTCACCTACGCCAACAAAGGTGTTAGCAAAAAAAGCTGACACCTTTTTAAAACAAAAAGAGTCCTCCAAACCTAGAAAAAGAATGGAGAAAAAGACAATGCTAGAAGAATTAAAAGAATACTTTTGGGACACTGAATTTGAAAAGCTGGACAAAAATAAAAACAGAAGATATATAATTTCAAGACTATATTGCTATGGAGACTTAAAAGCTATAAAATGGATAAAAAACAACTATACATATCAAGAAATAGAAGATGTAGCAAGAAATAGTAGAAACCTAAAACCAATAGTTGCAAATTACTTAAGGCAACAATTCAATCTAAAAAAAGAAGACATGGCATATTACAAATGGACTCAAGCTATGAATTATGAATATTGGAGAGTGAACAGTTGATGTATTGGAATATAATAGATGATAATAGATATAAACTATTAAAAAACATAACTGAAACAGTAAGCATACCTAAGTTCTATATGATAGGAGGAACAGCATTATCATTACAACTAAATTTAAGAGAATCATATGATTTTGATTTTTGTGTTCCAGAACAATTTAATAATGAACAATTACTAGAAGAATTATGTAGTTTAGGAGAAATAAAAGTAAAACAAAATCAAAAAGGAACATGTGACATTATACTAAATGGAGTGCAAGTAAGTTTCTTTTATTATCCAAACAAAGTAATAAAAAACTTTGTAACAGTTGAAGAAATGCCAAAATTAAAAATAGCAAGTATATTAGATATTGCCATAATGAAAGTAGTAGCAATAGGTGGTAGAGGTTCAAAAAAAGATTTTTTTGATTTATATAATATAATAAACAAATGTGAAATTAGTATAGAAGAAATAGCAAAGGGATTAATACAAAAATGTGGAGAACAAACAAACTATGTAAACATTATAATGGGATTAAGCTATTTTGAAGATGCTGAGCAAGAAGAACTACCAAAGGTATTTGTGGAGTACAATTGGGAAGATATTAAAGAATTTTTTATAAAAGTACAAAAACAATTTCAAAAAAACATTGAAAAGATGATTTTAAAATAAAATTCTATTATAAAATAAAGGTGTTAGCAAAAAACTAGCACCTTTAAAAACTTCTAAAATATATTTTCTAAAGAAAAACTAATTTTGACTAAAACATAATAAAATGATATAATTAAAATAGAGTATAAAATATAAGTCTAAATATATTGAAAAAATGGGAAAAATAGTAGGTGAGGTGAAATGAAAAATAAAATATACAAAATAATATTTTTTAGCATAATATTTATATTTATGATAAATATAATAAATTCATATGCAGCAAAGCATTGGAATGATTTTAGTCTTAGTGATTATAAAAATGCCAAACCAGAAGAAGCAGGACAATTAGCAGGATATCTAGGTGCAGTAACAGTGGAAAATTTAAGCAAAGAAGATTTAGAAAAATATATCAAATGTGCAAACGCATTTACACAAACAGAAGCAGCAAGAATGCTAGATATAGGTATATTACAACCAATAAAGACAAATGTAAAAACTGCTGAAAAAATAAAAGAAGGTACAAACAATGATGATGACTCTAATGAAGGAGGTTCAAATATTTATGATAGTTCATGGGGTAACTATATATCACGAAAAGATGAAATAAGAAATGCAGCAACCAAAGAAGATGGACAAAGGTTTTATAAAATGCTTGTAAATCCAACACCTTCACTAGACAATATGACAGACTATTTTGCAGAACAATATATTATTTTAGTAGGAGAATTATTAAAATCACCAGGATTTACATTATATTCAAATGGAGACCCGAATGCTAGGCAAAAGCTAACAGAAAACATGAGGATAGCAAAAGACAAACATAAAATTGATGATGAAGAAGCATCAAAAGCTTTAGAAGAATCAGGAGCAGAAACAGATTCAGGTGGTTCAACAGCAGACACAGCTATTTATAAGCAACCAGAACTAGAAAAAGGTACTAAAAACCCTGCAAGCAATTTATCAGATTTAATATCAGATGCTGACAGTTTTGAAAGAGCAGGAAAAGAGCTACAATACCAAGAAGGAAACTTACAACAAGTATCAACAGCTATGTACAACATACTATTATTACTAGCAGTTGCAATAGCATTAATTGTAGGAGTAATAGTCGGAATCAAATACATGGTAGGAAGTGTAGAAGAAAAAGCAAACTACAAAGCAATGCTTATACCTTATGTAGCAGGTTGTGTAGTAGTATTTGGCTCATTTGGTATTTGGAAATTAGTTATCACAATACTAGAAAACATATAGGAGAGAAAGCCAATGAAAAAAACAAAAAAAAATATTTTAAAAATAACGATTATAGCTTTAATAATAATATGTATAATTCTTATACAAAACCAAGTAATGGCAGATAGCACAGGACTTGGAGACTTAGAACAATATGCTAAAGAACAACCAACATCACAAAGATTTACAGGTATGGTAGGAAAAATAATTGGAGTAGTACAAACAGTAGGTTCACTTATGTCAATTATTTGTTTAATAGTACTTGGTATTAAATATATGATGGGTAGCGTAGAAGAAAAAGCAGAATACAAAAAAACACTAATGCCATACTTTATACGGAGCTATCATGGTACTTGGAATAGGAAATCTTGTACAAGTAATATACAAAATAGCAATAGATATTTTCTAAACTATTGCAAAAAATGTTTTAAAATGTTATAATAAGTATTAGGAATAAGTTATTAATCTTCTAAAAGGAGACATAATAGAAAAAATAAAGGAGGAAAAGCACATGAAAACAATGAAAAAACTATGGAAAAAACTAACAATGCTAGCAATTACAATATCAGGAATGATGTATTCAACATTATCTTTAGCAGCAGTTGAAGGTGTAGATCCAAGCAAATTTAGCACAAAAACAGGAACAGATGCAACAAATGCTGTTGAAGGCTTTGGAAATAACATATTAGGTATTGTATCAACAGGAGCATCAGTATTAGCAGTTATTATATTAATTGTATTAGGTATTAAATACATGATGGGAAGTGCAGAAGAAAAAGCAGAATACAAAAAAACATTGCTTCCATATGCAATTGGTGCAATATTTGTATTTGGTGCAGGAGCAATTTGTAGTGTACTATTTGGAATGGCAAAAACAGATTGGACAGTGGGATAAAAACAAAAAAAGAAGCAATTTTTTAAAGAAATTGTTTCTTTTTTTTTACAAACATATTACAAAACAATTAAAATTATCTTTTTTACGCAAAAATGTTACATTTTTTGCGTTTTTTTGTTATAATATATTATAGGGAAAATAGACAAAAAGGAGGAATGGAGTTTGGGAACATATAATGTACCAAGAAACGTAAAAGGAGAGGGAAGACTTTTCTACATATTTTCATATAAAGCACTAATATACACATCTGTTGGAATAGGAATAGGTCTTATTTTCTACCTTATATTTAACCTTATAGGATTAGGATTTGCAGGAGTTATAGCAATTGGAATATTTGGATTAATAGGATTTAGTATAGCCACATTTAAAGTACCAGACACCAACCGTTTTAAATTCACAAAACAAACAGGAGGAGAAAACATAGACGAAATAATAAAAAGAGGAATAAAATTCAAAATGCAAAAAAAGAAAATATATGTATATAACCCAGAAGAAAACATAGAAAGCAAGGAGGAAACAAAAGATGAATAATGAAGATACAATTTCACAAGTATTATTAATAGTATTAGGAGTTATGGTCTGCATCTTTGTAATATTAGTTACTATATTTGTTGTTTTAAAAACAAGAGAAAAAATAAAAGAAAAAAACAATAATATAGGAAATAACAAAAAAGCAAAAGGAACAACAGTAAAAACAGGAACAACAGCATATAGCAAACAATCAGTAATGAATTTTATGGAATTTGAAAAAATAGAAGATAACATGATAGTCCAAAAAAAGGGTAAAAAATACTTAATGGTAGTAGAATGTCAAGGAGTAAACTATGACTTAATGTCAAAAATGGAAAAAATAAGTGTAGAAGAAGGATTCCAACAATTCCTAAATACATTACGTCATCCAATACAAATATATATACAAACAAGAACAATCAGTTTAGAAAGCAGTTTAGCAACATACAAAGAAAAAGTAAACCAAATAGAAGAAAAATACAACCAAATGCAATATCAATATGGACAAGCAAGAGCAGCAGGAATATATCCAAAAGAAGAATTAGACAAATACGCATTTGAACTTACAAAACAAAGAAACTTATTAGAATATGGAAAAGACCTATTAAACAACACAGAAAAAATGAGTCTAAACAAAAACGTATTAAATAGAAAATATTACATAATTATTCCTTACTTCGTAGAAGAAATAGGAAGTGAAAAATACGATACTGAAGAAATAAAAGGAATGGCATTTTCAGAGTTATACACAAAATCACAATCAATAATTAGGACATTATCATCATGCTCAGTAAGTGGAAAAATACTATCATCAAAAGAACTAGTAGAACTTCTATATGTTGCATACAACAGAGACGAATCAGAAACATTCGGAATAGATAGAGCAATAAAAGCAGGATATGAAGATCTATATTCAACAGCACCAGACGTATTTGAAAAGAAAATAAAAGTATTAGATGAAGTAATAGAAGAACAAGCAGTAGAACTTGCCAACCAAACAATAGAAAAAGTAAAATCAAGTCCAGAACAAATAGCAGCAGAAAAAGAGAAAAACTTAGAAATACTAGTTGAAAAAATGGCAGCAATAATATTAGATGACA
The DNA here is from genome assembly GCA_950059165.1 of uncultured Clostridium sp. Taxonomy (GTDB): domain Bacteria; phylum Bacillota; class Clostridia; order TANB77; family CAG-508; genus CAG-269. Next base: position 16,602 of record CATLUC010000006.1, on the reverse strand, counting down.
ACAAAGAATACTTAGGAGAAGACATTGCTAAGAAAGCAAAAGAAGAAATACAAAAAACAAAAGAGAAAGGAGAAGAGGCAAATGGGGAAATCAAAAAAACAACAACTAGAGGCAGAAAAAAGACAACAACAAAATAGAGCAGAAGAAATAGGAACATTAAAAACAAAAACAATAAAAGATTTAATAGCACCATCTGGAATAGACGCTTCTAAAATAGACCACTTAGAAATCATCTCAAATGTAAAGAGATATGCAAGAAGTTTCTTCATTTCTACTTTACCACGTATGTGTACCTTTCCAGAACTATTTAGAGATTTATACTTTTTTGGAGACATAAATACATCTGTATATATAACACCAATAGCAGAATCACGTTCACAAAACGAATTAAACAAAGTAATAAACGAACTAGAAACAGAAAGAATTGTTGCAGCAGATAAAGGTAACATAAACAGAGAAAGTACACTAAGTCAAAAGAGATTTGAAGCAGAAGAATTAAGAGACCAAATAGCAGCAGGCTTTAACAAAATGTATGAAGCATCTGTTATAGCAACATTATTTACATATAACTTAGAAGATTTAGAAAGACTAACAAAACTATTATCAACAGAAATGTCAAAATCATTAATAAACATAAAAAATGCATGGGCAATACAAGAAGAAGCATTTCAATCAAACTTGCCATTAATGAATGACAAAATAAAAAAGACACACTCATTTGATAGCCGTTCTATGGGAACAGTATTTCCATTTACAACATCAGAAGTAGGACATCCAACAGGTGTACCACTAGGGTTTAACAAACAAACAGGAACACCAATTTTATTTGATAACTTCCACTCATCTTTAACAAATTATAATATGGTTATCTTCGCAAAATCTGGTGCAGGTAAATCTGTTACAATGAAAACATTAATTTCACGTTCATCAGTCCTTATGGGAATAGAAAGTTTAGCACTAGATGCCGAAGGAGAATACACAATAGTTGCAGAAAGCTTAGGAGGAATTAATGTTGTACTTAGTCCAACATCAAAAACAGTAATAAACCTATTTGACATTGAGCCAGAAATTGTAAAAGATTCAATAACAGGACGTGAAAGAACAGTTTTAAATGTAGAAAACAAAGTAGAAGATGTTACGCAAGCCTTACTTACAATGGCAAGAGGAAGTACAAGAAGTACAGATGTAAATGAATTAACAAAACAAGTAATTGCAGAATCAGTAGCAGAAGAATACGCAAGTATTGGAATTACAAGTAACCCAAACAGTTTATATCAAACAGGAGAAAAAATACACACAGGAGATAAACTTTATAAAGAAAAAAAGGAAATGCCAACAATTGGAACATGGTATCATAGGATTGAAAGAAAAGCACAAGACAACACAAACATAGACTATCAATTCCATTATAGTTACTTATTAAAAGTTATGAAACAATACATAAGAGAATATAACGGACAAATGGCTTATTTTGATGGACAATCAACTTTTGAATTATTAGATGGATCACCTTTTATAAACCTAGATATATCTCAATTAGAGGAAAGGTTCGCAAGACCACTAGCCCAACAAATTCTTCTTTCTTGGATTTGGGAAAAATATGTAAAAAAGAATAGTGAAGACAGAAAAAAAGCAAGAAAGAAAAGAGTATTAGTAGATGAAGCATGGATGTTATTACCATATCCAGAAGCTGTTGACTTTTTAAATACAATGGCAAGACGTGCAAGAAAAAGAAATGTTTCTTTAGCAATTGTTTCGCAAAGGTTCCAGGACTTTTATGAAAAACCAGAAGCACAAGCAGTTTTAACATCATCTGATACAAAACTATTTTTAGCACAAGATAAATCTGAAATAGAATACCTAAAATCTGTATTTAAACTAAGTGATGGAGAATCAAGGTTCTTAATAACTTGTTTAAAAGGAGAAGGACTTCTGAAAGTAGGAGGAGATACAGCTATTTTACAAATAACACCAACAGCAAAAGAATTTGAATTCGTAGAAACAAACTTAAATAAATTAGCAAAATCAAAAAGAGTAGCAGGAAATATTTAAACAAGGAGGAAAAAATGAAGTTTTTCACTAAAAAAACCACAGTACGAAAGATAATAGTAGTATGTCTTATCTTATTATTAGTGAATTCTAGCTTAGTGCCATATAGTTCTTATGCAGCAGATGATGATGATTGGAGTATTGGTGGAGCATTAGCAAAAGAAATAATGAAATTACTACAATGGTTTGGAGACGTAATAATGGGAATGCTAAATAACTTTATGTTAGGAGCAAATACTGGATTTGGAGGTTTTGGTTCGGCAATGCTAGAAAAAGATCGGAAACCCCAATTTAGAAGATCCGGAATCATGGCTTTATGCAGAAGGAGAACCTGTGGACTATAAATTTGAAGCAGATGAAATAGACACAAGCAGATTAGGACTATCTCATAAATATGAAATTCCAAATATGTTATATGCACCAGAAAACATTTTTGCAAACAATATAGCAGCACTTGATGTTAACTTTTTAAGACCAAATACATATCAATCAGTTTATGGTGGAGGAGAACAAGAATTTAGCGAAGATGCACAAAAAGCTTCTGAATCAGGAGCAACAAAAATAAGAGATACAATAGCCAATTGGTACAAGTCTTTTCGTAACATTGCAATAGTAGCATTATTATCAATTTTAATATATTTAGGTATTAGAATTTTAATTGGTTCAACAGCAGAAGATAAAGCAAAATATAAAGAAGCAATAAAAGACTGGGTAGTAGCATTATGTTTAGTATTTTTTATGCAATTTATTATATCTGCAATATTAATGGTATCTGAACAAATTACAGAATTATTTAGTAATGAAATAAATGAGGGATATGTAGTACAAGTAGGAAATGATGCACCATTTAAAACAAACCTTATGGGATTAGTACGTTTTAGAGCACAATCTAAAAGTACTATGGAAGTTGCAACATATACACTAATTTATGGAATATTAGTTGTTTATACTTGTGTATTTACATTTATGTATTATAAAAGGTTGTTATATGTAGCATTTTTCACAATGATATCACCATTAGTAGCAGTAACATATCCAATTGATAAATATGGAGACGGAAAAGCACAAGCCTTAAATATGGTTTTAAGGGAACTTGTAGAAAATATTGCAATGCAACCAATACACCTAATTATATATAGAGCATTAATTACACCAGCAATAGCAGGAGAAAACCCAATTTATTCAATAGTTGCAATTGGATTTGTAATTCCAGCATACAAGTGGTTTACACAAATACTAGATGGTGGAAAATCACAAACAGCAAAAGGTGGAGGTTCACCTGCAATGGCAGCTTTAGCAATGTCTGGTATGCAAACATTAAGTAAATTAGGTGCAGGAGCACAAAAAAAATTGAATGGAAAAGGTTCTGATAGTAAAGAAAGTGATGATTCAAATGATGATATTTTCATGCCAAGAGATGATGATGGTGAATTAAAAACATTTGGAGGAGAACCAAATGATGGAGAAGAAGGAGCTACAGGTGATGGTACAGCATTTAGTGGAAAAAATGACAATGGCATGAATCAAGAAGAAAATGGAAATCAACCTGGTTATGATTTTGATGAAGCACAACAAGCAGAAATTGATAGACAATTAAAACAAGATATGTTAAATGCAACATATGGAGATTTTGATAATGCTGGTGGACGTTCAGAATATGAAAAACAAAGAAAAGAAGAATTAGAAAAAGAAATGGCATCAGGAAACTGGAGTCACAAACAAGAATCTAAATTCAAACAAACAAAAAGAAAGATTGCAAACCACCCAATGACAAGATTTTTAGGAAGAGGAGCAAAAGCCGGATTAAAAACAGGTGGAAAAGCAGTATTAAAAGGTTCAATGTTTGCAGCTAGAAAAGGTACTCAATTAGGAATGGCAGCAACAGGAGCAGCACTTGGAGGAATTATTGCTGTTGGAACAGGACAACCAGAAAAAGCAATACAAAACATGATAACAGGTGGAGTTGCTGGAAACATGATAGGAAGAAATGCTGCTAATGCAATAGGAAGTATACCTTCAGGAGTTTCTGGAATATATGAAGCAGGCAAAAATACAGCTGATAACATAGAAAATGCATATAATGAAGAATTCTACGGATATAACAAAGCAAGAGAAATGAGAAGAGAAAAACAAAATGAAAAAGCAAGAAAAGACTTTTATAAAGATTCAAAACAAATTAGAAAATGTAGAAGTATGGCATCTGAAATATCAGGATATACAGGTAACTTAAAAGATGTACAAGATGCAGTATTTGATATGAAACAAGCAGGAATTACGGATGATAAATTAATTACAAATACATTAAAAGCAGAATATGCACGTGATGGAAAACTAAATGGTAAAAATCACGAAAAATTTGTAGATGCAGCATCATTCTCACATCAACAAGGAATAGGATATAAAGATATAGCAGAAAGTAAGAGTCGTGAAAAAGTAGAAACAATGATACAAGGAAAAGTATCAGGAAGCAAAGCACAAGGTGAAGCAGAACGTATGATTTTTGAAATCTTTGGTGCAGGAAAGACCTATGAACAACATGGAAAATTAGGAAAACCACAACCACAACAAAAATCGCAACCAAAATCAAAACCACAGTCAAAGTAATATGAACTAACAGAAGAAAAGATAACATAATAACCCTAAATAAGGAAGGAATTTAAATATGCATAAATTATTGCGATATTATAGACAAAATCGTATAAAAGTATGGGGAGCTGTAATTGCAGTTATATTTGCATTAGCAATTATACAAGTATTAAATATGCAAGCTAAAACAACAAAAGAAAAAAGAATAAAAGAACAACAAGAAACAACGGAAAACGTTGTTTCTTATCAAAATGAAAGCGAATCAATAATAACACAAGGAACAGTACCTAAAAGTTACAAAGACGATTTTGGAAAAGTAATAGACGAATTTTATACAAATTGTATAGACCATGAACCAGAAAAAGCATATGAATTATTAGCGCCAGACACAAAAAAAGTATTATATCCAACAATGGAACAATTTGAAAGTTTATATTATGAAGAAAGATTTACTGGAAATAAACAATACTCATTCCAATCATGGTCAAGATCTAACAAAGACACATATATATATCAAGTAAAAATATTTGACAATATGCTAGAAAGTGGGAAAAAGAACGATTCATACATAGAAGATTACATAACACTAATCCCATATAAAGATACATATCTATTAAATATTAACAACTATATAGGAAGAGAACAGGTAAATAAAAAAGGAGAAAATGACCAAATAACAGCAACAATTTCCGTTTGTGACACATATATGGATTATCAAATTTATACAATACGTCTAAAAAACAAAACAGACCAAACATGGATACTAGACACAATGCAAAAAAGCAAAAGCATTTATGTAACTGACCAAAACAAAAACAGATTTGAACCATTTATATATGAAAATGCAGAAGAGGATTTTATTTTAAAACCACAAGAAGCAAAAACGATACAAATAAAATTTAATGTAACATATAGACATGATATGGAGATAACATCAATGAATTTTACAGATATCGTAAATAGTGAAAATAGAGAGGAAACCTATTCTTTAAAGATTGAGAGGTGAGACACACTATGCATCCAATAAAAAAAATAAAAAGCATATTAAAAGGATTTACGACAACAATAGTAAGTTTTCCAATTATTCTTGGAATTCTTTTGCCAACACTTTTAATAACAACTGTACTTGATTGGTTAGCAGAAATTACACAAGCTGAAAAACATCCGGAAATGATTAATGAAATATTAGAAGTTGAAAACCTAAACGAATTAGTAGAAATTAAAGAATCACCAGATGGAAGTGGGTACTACTTAGACTTTGTTGAAGGTGTAGATGAAAAACTAGAACAAATAATTGAGAAATCAAATAAAGATACCTCAGCAGGTGTACATACACTTCCAAATGACCCTCAATTTTTAAAAAAGATTTTCCAGGCAGAATTAGTTACACAATATCCAGACCTTGGTGGAAACATACCAGAGGGAAGCACAGGTTTCCAAGGAGCTACAACACTTAGAAGAGTAACGCCAAATAAAAAAATGGGTGACATTAATGATAATCCAGGTAGAGGAGAAGTTTCTACACCAAAAGAAGATGTGATTTATGAACCATCAGATGACTCAAAAGAGGGTGTAGTAAAAGCTTGGTCAAGTGGACAAAAATTAACAATTTTGGGAACAGCAACAGTTTATGAACAAGAAGAATCAAAACTAAGACCAGGTTCTGATACAGGGCAATGGAATAAGAAACATAAAGTGACAGAAAATGGAGTAACACTATTAAAAGAATATGAAACAATAAAACAAGGAACATCAGTTACATATACAGGAACTTATAAAAAAACAGAAAATCCATTAACAAATGAAGTAGTTATTTATGTAGAAATTGAACATAAAGAAGAAAAGAAATTTGTTAGAGCAGAAAATGTAAAAGCAGATGTGCCAGAAACAAAAAAGGATGAAAAAAAGGTTTCATCAAGAGCAGATAATGACAAAGCTACAGAATATGCAGGAAAAGATAAAGATGAAGAATATGTAATAGCAATTGCAGCAGGACATAATAATTCGGATGACACAGGAGCTAGAAGCCCAGACCAAAGCTTAGTAGAAGAACAACTTACCATAAAAACAGCAGAAAAAGTAGAACAATTATTAAAAAAATACAAAAATGTAAAAGTAGTACAAACAGGAAGTACATCATCTAATCCATCAGGAATAAGTGTAGGAGATAGAACAACACTTGCAAGAAATGCTAAACCGGACTTATGTATACAAATACATTTTGATGCAGGAGGAGGAAGTGGTGTACAAGCTATTTACAAAGCAGGTGACCGGTATATCACAGCAACTTGCAGAATTTGTATCAGATGGAATGGCAAATGCAATGGGATTACCAAATAAAGGTGCAGGTTCAGATGTTGAAAGAACAGCAATTGGAAATTTAGGAATTATTGAAAATGCTGCAACTTCAGGATTTCCATCTATTGTAACCGAAGGTGGATTTGTTGATGGAGAACCTGATGCAACTTTGCTAAAAGGTGATGGAACAGATAAATGTGCACAAGGAATAGTAAAGGGAATTTTAGAATATCTAAAAGCAGACCATTCAGGATACACATCTACTGTTTTAGATGACAGTAAAACACAAACATTAATTGAATCTAAAATAATGAATTTAAAATATGTACCACAAGAAGAATTTGAAGAATTAATTAATAGTGGTAGTCAAGAAGCATTAAAAAAATATACAATAGATGAAGATGGAAAAATTATAATTGCAACATGGAATTTAGGAGCAAATGGAAATATAGAAATAAAAAAGAATACTTCAAAAATAGATTTAAAAATATCATTGAAAAGCTACATAATGCCTTATGAATATCTATTATATTTCTATATAGACACAAATGAGAGAGATTTTCCAGAAAAATTAGCAGATGTTGTAATGGATACAGAAATTATAGTAGCAATACAAGATAATATCACTACAACACAAACAACCACAACTACATCACAATTAACACAATCAGATGATGGTGTATATTCTAGTGGTTGGAGTCAAAAAGGAACTACAACACAAACAACAGAAAGTTGTTCAACTCGTATAGAAGTTACATATGCAGATAGTTGGTGTGCAAAATATGAAAAAGAAAACAATACTTTTAGTGATAAAGAGTTAGGATGGCAAGAAGGGGAAACAGAGAAAATTGTAAATATAAAAGGAAAAGTAGATGAAACAGAAAGTACATCAGTAGCAGAAAATGTTGTAGATAGTGGAACTATAACAGATATAGATGATAGAGGAAATAAAATTAGGTATAATTATAAAACATATCAACAAACTCTAACAAGTACAAAAAGATTAAATATAACTTATGAAAATGGTTCAGGAGAAGCAAAAGAAAACTCAAATAAATTTGTAAAAATTTTTAAAGAGACAAAAAATTATGAATATCTTAGAGACTACTATTTATTTAACATATTAGAAAAAAATGAAAAAACAGCAAATATGGTTAATTTAACAAAATATTTGTTATGGAAATCAACTGCAATAGGATATGGAGTATATGAATATGACTTTTCAGAATATGATATCAAAGGTTTTGTAGGAGCAACAGGTGGATTTTATGGAGGAACAATACAAGAAAGAGTATGGGTAGCACTTATAAATGCAGGATATAGCAAAGAAGCTGCAGCAGGAGTATTAGGAAACATGGAAGCAGAATCAGGGTTTAATGCAGGAATTGTAGAAGGAGGAACAGGAGAAGGAATAGGTTTATGTCAATGGTCTTTTACAAGAAGAACAGCATTAGAACAATATGCAGCATCTAAAGGAAAAGATTGGTCAGATGAAAACATACAAATTCAATTTTTATTAGGTGAAATGACACCAGGTGGAGGAGCAGATGGGTTTGCAACTTATGCATTAACAAGTTATGGAGGATATTCACTAAGTGACTGGGAAAATGCTTCTACACCAGAAGATGCAGCAGTTGCATTTTGTTGGATATTTGAAAAACCAGGAATTCCAAGAATGGAAGAGAGAACAGCAGCAGCTAGAAAATATTATGATATGTTTAAAGATAGAGAATTGTCATCTTTTACAGGAGGAGGAAGCTCAGACGATATTATACAAATGGCAAGAGCAGTATTGCAAGATATGATAGACAGAAACATAACATATGGTCCACAAACATATTATGATATAGAAAAAACAGCAACATCAGATACACAGTATGTATGTGCTACATATGTTGCAGTAGTATTATATAGAGCAGGAGCATTATCAGTAGACCAACTTAATGCATATAACTATCATTTTACAGGTTTTGGAGGATTTCCAGATATGTTAACAGCTGCTGGATGGGTACAAGTAGACCCATCTGAAGCACAACCAGGAGATGTTGTTAATGATTATGGATATCATGTAATGATTTATGCAGGTGGAAATGGAGTTTATGATGAAGCTTGTGCACAACAAAATCACACAATTGAACCTAGTGGCACATGGAGTTATTATTCGGGAAAATCTTCAGTGCAAGTATTTAGAAGACCAGATTAGCTAAAGTATATTATTTAATCCTTAGGAAAGGAAAGATATTAATATGTTTAATTATATTTAGTTTTATAATAATAATAGCAATAATTATTGCTATTATTATGTTAAAAATAAAAAACAAAGAAGAACAAAAAGTACAATTCACGCCACGAGATGAAGCAGGAATAGCATTCCAACAAAGCATTGAATTAGAAAGATATGAATTTAATTATGTAACAAATGCAATTCAAGCATATATAGATTATTCAAACAAAAACAATTCGGCATATTATGGAAGTGAAGGAAAAGTAATAGAAGAAAATGAAATACTATATGAGCTATTAAGTGAAAATTATATAAAAAAGAATAACATAACAATACAAAACATAGAAAAACATATAGAAAAATACGAAGAAAAAATGGTTTTCATACCAGTACATATAAAAAGAATAAAAAGAGAAGACATAAGTATTTATATTGCAGAGGGAATAGTTGAAAACTTAAATTATGGAGAAACATCAGTAAAAAGATATGTTGTTTACATAGAACCATCAACAATGTTATTTGCAATAGAACCAAGTAAAGAAAAATATGAAGATATGGAAAATAAAATACAAGAAATAGATAAAATAGAACAAAAGCAATATAACAAAATAAAATCTACTCAAGTAAATGCAGAAAATATAGCTAACAAATATTTTATAGATTTCAAACGTTTATGTTTATCAGCACCAGAAATAGCATATCAATATTTTGATGAGAAATACAAAGAAGCAAGATTTGGAGATGTAGAAAACTTTAAAAAATATATAGAAAAAAATAAAGAAGACATAAAAAAATATGCATTTAATAAATACCAATCAAACATATACCAAGACTACACAGAATACATTTGTCTAGACCAATATGAAAATTACTATATATTTAATGAAAACAAAATCTTAGATTATACAGTAAAATTAGATACATATACTATCATAACAGACAAATTTAAAACACAATATGATAAATCAGATAAACAAAACAAAGTAATGATGAATGTAGACAAATGGGTACAAATGATAAACAATAGAGACTATACAGCAGCATTTAATGTATTAGACAGTAATTTTAGAAACAATAAATTTGGAGATGTAGAAGAATTTGAAAACTATATGAGAGAAAATTACCCTTTACATTATAAAGCACAATATAGTGACTATACAGAAGAAAATGGAACATATACTTTAGATATTTTATTAACAGATGTAACAGGAAAAGATAATGAGCAAAAACAGATTACAGCAATAATGCAATTAAAAGACAACTACGAATTTGTTATGTCATTCAATGTAGAAGAATAGGATTCAGGGACGGCCCCCAAATCCTATTTTTTTAAGTACATTCTAACATCTTTTTTCATATTATATTTAAAAAATATAAATATATCTTAGAAAGGAAAATTAAAAATATGGAAGAAAAAAGAGGTTTGTGCTTAGCAGGTGGGGGAGTAAAAGGAGCAGCACACATAGGTGCAATAAAAGCACTAGAAGAGAGCAACATAAAATTCGAATATGTAGGAGGAACATCATCACGGAAGCATAGTAGCATGTCTTTATGCAATGGGATTTAAAGCAGACGAAATGTACAAAATATTCAAAAAATATTGTAAAAAAATAAAATATGTTGACATTATAAACATTTTTAAATTAATATTTGGACTTATTTTTACAGGGAGAATAGTAATAGATGGTTTAAATAGTGGAAAGCAAATAGAAAAACTAATAGACAAGATAGCGAAAACCAAAAACATTAAAAAAATATATGACATCAAAAAGCCATTAGTAATTCCAAGTGTCGATTTATGTAACGGAACAGTAATGTGTTTTACATCATGCCAGTTCAGAGAAATATCAAATAAAACATTATTTGTAAATGACATAGAAATTGGAAAAGCAGTAAGAGCAAGTTGCAGTTATCCAGTTGTTTTTTCTCCATGTCCTTACAAAAAAACAAAATTAATTGATGGTGGAATTCGTGAAAATGTGCCATGGAAAGAGTTAAAAGATTTGGGTGCTAACCAAGTCCTTAGCATAATGTTTGATGATGAAGTTTCTTTAAATTGTGATAAAAATCTTGTAGAAGTTGCAGGTCGTTCAATTGGTTTATTATGTAAAGAATTGTCAAATTATGAGATGGAAGGGGCAGATGAAGTCCTAAAAATAAAAAGTGAAAAGGTTGGATTACTAGATATGAAAAAAATTGATGAGTTGTATCAGTTGGGGTATGAGCAGATGAAAAAGTATATATCGGCAAAAAAATAGAGGGAGAAAATCTCCCTATCGGTTAGCTCGAAGGTAATCGAGCTGACCGTCAATCTGTGAAAGAACTTCTTCGCAGATTTCTCCTATGTCGGAGGTTTCAATGTCTTTGGGGATAATGAACTTAAAATTTTTCAAGCATGAATTTTTGCTTTCTTTAAGTCCTACAGTTGCCGATATGATCACGTACAATTCTTGGCGCAAATCAGTTTCATTCTCAGAGTTACCATAGAGATACAAACGATTTATCGTAATCGTCCGACCTCTAAGCTCTGTCAAATCACGAATGGCATACTCGCGATTAACAGCAGATTCCCAATTTTTCTCAAGTTGTTCTTGCCTTTTTCGTTCCTGTTGGTCAGCATAATTTAGCAATACTGTGCCCATCAAAAAGCAAGATAATAAGATGATTACTACATAAGTTCCCCGTGTGAAAAGTTCATTTTTTTTCATGATGTTTCCTCCTCTTGGAAAATAATATTTTGGACTATTCCATTATGTTAATTATATCACAAAATAAGAAAAAAGTAAAATTTGACAGACAAACAAAAAACATGCAAGCACATGCCTGCATATTTTTTTATGTTTCTACACATTTTCTTCTTCTTTTTTATCCAAACTTTCCTCCAAGCCCTCATTCTCCAAAGCCCTTTTCCTATTTTGTTTAGCCTGCAAATTATCTTTTGCAACAGTCATAAGAAGTTTAATCCTATTAGTCTGATTAGCCTCACTAGCACCTGGGTCATAATCAACAGGAGAGATATTTGCCTCAGGGAACTTCTCTCGAATAGTCTTAATAACACCCTTGCCAACAACATGATTAGGCAAACAAGCAAAAGGTTGAACACACACAATATTTGGAATATCATTTTCAATATACTCAATCATCTCAGCTGTCAAAAACCAACCCTCACCAGTTTGATTTCCAATAGACAACACATCTTTAACCTTTTCTTCCAAATGCCAAATATCACAAGGTGGCAAATATCCTTTCTTAGAATTAGAAAGAGCAATTTTAACATCTTTTTCAAGAATATCAATTAACTTAATTGCAGCTTTCATAATTTTAGAAGATGTTTTATTGGTATTAAGTAAACTATTAAAAGTGATTTTGTGTGTACACATAAATTTAGCAAATCCCATAAAATCAGGTAAAATGACTTCTGCACCTTCTTTTTCTAAAAGGTCTGCTACATAGTTGTTACCAAAAGGATGGTATTTAATTAAAACTTCACCAACAATACCAACACGAGGTTTTCTAATTGATGTATCTAATTCGATTTTTTCAAAATCATTTACAATGTCATAAATACTTTGTTTAAACTCCTTATTATTAGACTTTTCTAATAATAGTTTACATTTTTCTAGCCAAGTATCAAAAAGTTTTTGTGTTTCACCTTTATGTACTTCATAAGCTCTATTCTTTGTAAGCATTTTTTGTAATAAATCTGCATAAACCAACATTTTAAGCAACTTTTCCATTAAAGGAACAGTAAGCTTAAATCCAGGCATTTTTTCCATACCAACAATATTAAAAGAAATAACAGGCACATTCTCAAAACCAGCATCTTTTAAAGCTTTACGTATAAAACCAATGTAATTTGTAGCTCTACAACCACCACCAGTTTGTGACATAATTAAAGCAGTTTTATTTAAGTCATATTTGCCAGACTGTAAAGCTTCAATCATTTGCCCAGTAACCAAGATTGATGGGTAACAAGCATCATTGTTTACATATTTTAGACCAGTTTCGACAGTATTTTGAGTACATTCACGTAGCAATTCTACATTATATCCAGAAGAACGAACAGCAGCTTCTAATAATTCAAAATGAATAGGCGCCATTTGTGGAATTAGAATTGTGTAATCTTTCTTCATCTCTTTAGTAAAAATCTTTTTCTTAATGCCGTAATCACCATTTTGGTTTTCTGTAAACTTTTCTTGCTCGCGTTTCTTCATACTGGCTAAAAGTGAACGAATACGAATACGTACAGCTCCTAAATTATTAACCTCATCTATCTTAATTAAAGTATACATCTTACCAAAACTTGTTAAAATTTCTTCAACTTGATCTGTTGTAACAGCATCTACACCACAGCCAAAAGAATTTAATTGAACAAGTTCTAAGCAATCATGTTTACCAACAAAATCTGCTGCAGCATACAATCTTGCATGATATACCCATTGGTCAACAACACGAATAGGTCTTTTTGCTTCAGTTTTATCAGATACACTATCTTCTGTTAAAACACTAAGCCCTAAAGATGTTATTAAGGTATCAATTCCATGGTTTATTTCTGGGTCAACATGATATGGTCTTCCAGCTAAAACTATACCTTTTAAATTGTTTTCTTCCAAATAACGTACAGTTTCGGTTCCTTTATCTCTAATGTCTTTTTTGCATTTTTGATATTCTAGTTCTGCTTTTTCAGCTGCTTTTATTAGTTCTGATTTTGTAAAATGATATTCTTCGAACTCTTTTAGTTCTAGTATTTTCTTAACTAAGTTCTTCTTCTCAAAAGGTAAAAATGGGTTTAGGAATTTTATGTTATCATTTTTTAATCCTTCAACATTGTTTTTTAGTACCTCAGAATATGAAATTACAATAGGGCAGTTGTAGTGATTATCAGCCTTTTCGTATTCTTTTCTTGAATATGGTATACAAGGATAAAAAATTGTTGTAATTCCTTGTTCTAGTAAGCTTTCAATATGACCATGAGAAAGTTTTGCAGGATAGCAAACTGATTCTGATGGCATTGATTCCATTCCTTTTTCATATGTTTTACGTGTACTTTTTTCTGAAAGTATAACACGAAAACCAAGATTTGTAAGGAAAGTGAACCAAAATGGATAATCTTCGTACATGTTTAAAACTCTAGGTATTCCAATTGTGCCTCTTGGTGCAAGATTTTCTTTTAATGGTTTGTAGTCAAAAATTCTTTCTTGTTTATATTTGATAAGGTTTGGCAAATTTTGTGTTTTAGTAACAACTCCACTACCTTTTTCACAACGATTTCCAGATACATGGATTTGTCCATTACTGAATTTGTTTATTGTTAATTTACAATGATTTTCACAATTATTGCAACGAGTATGTGTTATGTTTATCTTTAAATTATCTATCTCATTTTCCTTTAAAATAGTAGACTTATATTCCATATCTAAATTAGCTTCATATTGTTCTTTTGATAAAAGAGCCATTCCATAAGCACCCATAAGTCCTGATATGTCAGGTCTTATAACATCTTTGCCAACAATTAGTTCAAATGCACGTAAAACTGCGTCATTATAAAAAGTACCACCTTGAACAACAATGTGTTTTCCAAGTGTTTCAACATCTCTTACTTTCATAACTTTTTGAATAGCATTTTTAATAACTGAATATGAAAGTCCACTTGAAATATCTCCAACTAAATACCCTTCTTTTTGTGCTTGCTTAATTTTAGAATTCATAAAAACAGTACATCTTGAACCTAAGTCAACAGGCCTTTTAGACTTAATAGCTTCTTCAACAAATTGTGAAATATCTAAATTTAAGCTTTTTGCAAAAGTTTCAATAAAAGAACCACAGCCAGAAGAACAAGCTTCATTTAACATTATGTTATCAATTGAGCCATTTTTCATGCGAATATATTTCATATCTTGACCACCAATATCCACAATAGCTGTAACATCAGGCTCAAAAGTTTTTGCAGCTGTATAATGTGCAATAGTTTCAATCTCATTTAAATCAACATTTAAAGCAGTTTGAATTAGCTTTTCTCCATATCCTGTAACACCACTATACCTTAAAATTGCTTTTTGTGGCAAAACTTTGTATAAGTCTTTTAACATATTCATAACACTTTGCAAAGGATTACCTTCATTATTACCATAAAGAGAATATAAAAGTTTTCCATCTTTATCAATTAAAACTAATTTAGTAGTAGTAGAACCTGCATCAATACCAAGATAGCAATCACCTTCATAGCCTTCTAAATTAGCCTTTTCGACCTTTGCATTATTATGTCGATTTTTGAAATCTTGATATTCGCTATCATTTTTAAATAGTGGGTCTAAAGGATGGGTTGTGTTATCTTGTGAGTTTTTCAAATTTTCAATTTTTATTTCCAATTCATTAGTAGTAATTTTGTCAGAATTAATAGAATCCAAAGCAGCACCTTTTGCAACTAAAAGATGAGCTTCATCAGGAACAATAATTTCATCATCCTTTAAATTAAGAGTTTCAATAAACCTTGTCCTAAGTTCAGACAAATAATTAAGAGGACCACCTAAAAAAGCAACATTTCCACGAATAGGTCTTCCACAAGCCAAACCACTAATAGTTTGATTAACAACAGCCTGAAAAATGGAAGCAGCAATATCTTCCTTAGCAGCACCTTCATTAATCAAAGGTTGAATATCAGTTTTAGCAAAAACTCCACAACGAGAAGCAATAGGGTATATAGTAGAAAAACCTTTAGCCAACTCATTTAAACCAGCCGTATCCGTATGAAGTAAAGTTGCCATTTGATCCAAAAACGCACCAGTACCACCAGCACAAGTTCCATTCATACGTTGCTCAATAGACTGGTCAAAATAAATAATTTTAGCATCTTCTCCACCTAGCTCAATCACAACATCAGTCTTTGGAATATATCTTTCCACTGCACGTTTACAAGAAACCACCTCTTGAATAAAACTAACGCCCAAAAACTTAGCAGCAGACATAGCACCTGAACCCGTAAGAGCCAAAGTAAACGAACACAAAGGAAACCTCTTTAGCAAATCTTCCAAAACTTCGCAAACAGTATTCTTTGTATCAGAAAAGTGTCTCCTATAATCCTTATATATAGTATTTTTATTAATATCCATAACAATAATCTTAACAGTAGTAGAGCCAACATCAAGTCCAACATGTAAAACATCATTATCATTTGTATTAAAATTTATATTCATGTTTTCCATAAAAAAACTTCCTTTCAGCCTAATTTTATACGGAAAAAGGCAATTTGTCAATGGGACAAATTGGGAATGTGCCAATGGGGACGTTTCCTTTTTCACATTTTTGTGAAATTTGGGACACATCTTTGGTCGTTATGTAAGCTCTATAAATCTTAATTTTTTAGGGAGAAAAATAATTAAATAATAGGAAGAAAATATATAAAATATTTCTTCAATTCTCGGCTGCCTTACAAATATTAAGAAATT
>CATLUC010000005.1:18592-35785 GCA_950059165.1 uncultured Clostridium sp. | reverse complement strand
TTTCCAAAATTTATAGAGAAGTTGTAAGTGGCGAAACCATTAGTGAAAGAAAAGAAATGCAAAAACTTCTTAAAGATGTTGAAAATGAGAAATGGACTGGCGTTTTGGTTGTTGAAGTAGAAAGGCTTGCTCGTGGTGACACTAGCGACCAAGGGAGAGTTTCAAAGGCTTTTAAATATTCTCATACAAAAATTATTACACCTGTTAAAACTTATGACCCAGATAATGAATTTGATGAAGAATATTTTGAATTTGGATTATTTATGTCTAGGCGAGAATATAAGACAATTAATAGGCGTTTACAAAGGGGGAGAGAAGTTTCTGTTTCAGAAGGCAAATTTGTAGGAAATATTGCTCCTTTTGGATATGATAGAGTAAAACTAAAAGATTCAAAAGGATACACCTTATCTATTAATCAAGATGAAGCAACTATTGTAAAAGAAATTTTTAGATTATATACTTTTGAAAGTAATACTATAAATTCTGTTGCAAAACAATTAAATGATATGAATTTAAAGCCTAGAATTTCTAATGAATGGACGATTTCTTCTGTAAAAGATATCCTTTCTAATCCTACCTATATTGGTAAAATTGTTTGGAATAGAAGAAAACAAAAAAAGAGAACTAAAAATGGACATCTTATCATTAGCAGACCTCGTAATCAAGACTATTTAATTTATGATGGATTACATGAGCCTATTATTGATAGTAAAACTTGGGAATTGGTTCAAGAAAAAAGAAAACAAAATACCCCAAAAGTAAACAAAAGTCATCAAATTCAAAATCCATTAGTTGGACTTATATTTTGCGAAAAATGTGATAAACCAATGCAAAGAAGACCATACACAAAAGCTGACAAGCCAGAGGCACTTATATGTTCTAATTCAAAATGTAATAATGTAAGTTCTAAACTTTATATCGTAGAAAACAAGATTATTGAAGCTTTAAAAATATGGCTTGAAAATTATAAGATAGATTATAATATAAAGGATAATTCAAATACTGAAAATAATAAGATAATTGAAAAATCTATTGTAACAACAAAAAAAGAATTAGAAAAAGAAAATGCTAAACTTAATAAAATTTATGACTTTTTGGAAAATGGTATTTATAGTAAAGAAGAATTTGTAAATCGTTCAAAAGCTATAAAAGAAAACATTGAAAGTTTAGAAAATAAACTAAAAGAATATACTGAACTTCTAAATAAAAATAATGGAATACAAAATGAAAAAGATATTATGATACCTAAATTAGAAAATATAATTGATTTATATGATAAGCTAGAAACTGCTGAAGATAAAAATATTTTACTAAAAAGTATAATTGCAAAAGTTACATATTCAAAAACAGAAAAAGCTATAAAAAAAGATTCTGACTCAACTAATTTTGAATTACATATATATCCAAAACTAGATAAAGTCTGATTATTAATTTTTCTTGAAATATAAAATTTTATGGTATAATATATAAGCAGAATAATATATATCATATTTTGTTATAGTATTAATTAAGGAGTTTTAAAATTATGAATGATATAAGAAAAAAATTTTTGGAAAGTATCCATGTAAGTACAGAAAATTATCCTGCCAGTTTTTATGAGAAAATTCAAAATATTCCTCTATCAAGCATAGAAACAGAATACTGTGCGGTCCCAAACTATTGTGATGGAAAAAAAGAAGAATTTCATATACGAGATCTTATTGGAACAAATCATGAAAGGTATGTTGGAAAAACATGGATAGAAGCATATTTAGATTTAGATAGAGGTAATGATATTATTCAATTATACAATCAAAATCCAAATTATTATAAAGAAATTAGAGAACTAGATAAAACGGATTTAGGACTGATAAAATTGGATGGAAAATATTATATCTTTGACAAAGCAGGTGGAGGAAATAACAGATTGATAACAATGAAGATAATGTATTTATCTCAGATGGCCAATAATAAGATTGATTCGGAAAAAACAGACGAAATGTTTACTTTTTCTGCTAGAGTTAGGGAGATTCCAAAAGATAGAGATTTACCATATATAATTATGGCATTAGGTGAAGATTTAGGTTTTGGAGTCAATCACTCAAATGGAACTATTAAACTAACAAAAAAATTTAGTGATGATATGCTATTTGAAGGTAATTCAGATGATATCAAACAGTATTTTCTTTCATTATTTGATACGCATAAATATGATAGTGATTTAGTAAAACAAAGATTAAATAATATAAGAAGAACATTTAGCTTCAGTAGTAAACAATACCAAGAAAAACTTGAACAGCTCGTTCCAAGTTTAAGAAGAGAATAAATTAACTAATTTTACAGTCAATAGCTAAAGTGGTAATTTTGTTGGTTGCCAAAGGCGTTAGCAGCCGACTACAAATAATTTATGTCTTTAGCTATTGACAACATCATGGTACACATTCTTCTGTACCAATATCATTTAAAATTGCTTTAGCTTTTTGGTCAGGCATACCAAACCTTTGAGAAAGGTATCTTAAAGAAGCTGCAAGCTCGCCATCTGGACCACCATATTGAGAAATAATCACTTTAGCAAGTTTTGGGTCAGTACATTTTATATTTATTGGATATTGTAATGTTTTGTTATAAGTCCACATTAATAATTCCCCCTTTCCCAAGGCCATGGTTCTTCTAGCCATCTCCATTTATTACATGGATAATTGATAGTAAGAGAACCATATACTTTTTGATATTTATCTTTTAGTTCTTTTACCTGTTTACAATATTTTCTATGCAAACAAAGAGCTTTTTCGTCTTCTGGGTGTGTATCTAAATATAAAGCCAACTCAGTTATAGCAAAATCATAACATCTAATTTGCCCAATCATTTCTCTTCTTAAATCACAATCAACTGTATTTTCAGGTTCGCAATCACAATTACAGTTGCAATTACAATTACATCTATTTTCTTCTATTGACATTTATTACACCCCTTTCCAATTTTGTTAGTTTCTCTAATATAATTAATTTCCTCCATAGATTGACAAGGAACATAAGGACTAACTAATTCAGGGAAGATAGTTCCCATTTTTAAACCAACACATGGTTTAAAAGTTTTATCCATATATTGAAAAGGTACATAGCTTTGAGCAAGCATAGGATTTTCAGGAAAAACATTATATTCTTCGTCAAAACCACAAGCACAACCATCTGTGTAATTTTCATAAGAAACTACGTCATTACATTGTTTTTCTATCATGTCATTTTCTAATTCGCATGAATTATTTTGATAACTATTGTTCATACAAAAACATTTTCTTCTAAACATCTTATTTCCTCCTTTTGTTACATTATATGAGCTTTTGTATTAAAATGATACAAAATGTTGATAAATGCTATTATCCTATGTTATAATATGAATAGTTAGAAAAGAGGGATATATATGTCTGATGAAGAAAACTATATAATAGAACACGAAACCACAGATGTTGTTAAGAAAAAAATATTATGGAATACAGGTATTGGATTAAATAAAGTTGATAATTTAGAACCATCTGAAATGTTATTAAACTTAGCTAAAAAAAATATCAAAGGTGAATTGAAATATCATGAAGTAGAAAACTTATTAAATACACATTATGAAACACAAAATCTAAATGATATAGTTGTCAAAAAAGAAAAAGAATGTGACATAGTTTCTACAAGAATAGCACAGATTTTAGAAGATGACAGTTTTGGATTTAGTCCTATCACTTTAAGAAATATTCATCGATATCTATTTAAAGATATTTATGATTTTGCTGGTAATTATAGAGAATGTAATATTACTAAAAAAGAAAAAATACTAAATGGAGAAACTGTTAAGTATGTAAATTATCAAGATATTGAAAGCTATTTTGATTATGATTTTAAAGAAGAAAAGAAGTTTGATTTTTCAAAATTAAATGAAGAAGAATTGATAATGCATATTGCAAAATTCACTTCAAGCATTTGGCAAGTACATCCTTTTAGAGAAGGTAACACAAGAACAACAGCAGTGTTTATTCAAAAATATCTTAATAATATGGGGTTTGATGTTCATAATGATATATTTAAAGATAATAGCGTATTTTTTAGAAATGCATTAGTTAGGAGCAACTATGGAAATTTTCCAAAAGGAATTTATCCTACTTTTGATTATTTAGTAATGTTTTTTGAAAATCTCTTACAAGGAAAAAAGAATGAATTAAATAACGATGAATTATATGTTAAAAAACTTTTTGATAGACAAGAAGAAAGTGAAAGATAAGGAGGGACAAATATGGCACAAAAAGAGAGAAAAGAAGAATTTTTAAAGAGGGTAAAACTTAATTATATGCCAACTACATCTGTTACACCACCTCAAGAAAAAATTCCAGTATCATCAGCTCATATGGAAGAGCTAGATAGAGAAATTCTAGAAAAAGTAAAACAAAATCCTATAAATAATGATTACATAAAATAGGGAAAAGCCCAGTTTAAACTTTCGAACTGGGCTTTGTGTTTACACTTCATAAATTCGATTGTTTCTTACAACTCTATATAATTATTATTACAACAATTTAGAAAACGATTCATAATAGCAATTCCCAAATCCTTTTGCTCAACACCTTCAATTAAAATCATATTAGGAGATAGGGAAGATGCCTTTTGCAACGAAGAAAATAGATTTCTTGAAATAGCTTCTAAATCATTTTTAGAGCCAAAATCAATCACATTTTTAGCTTTATAAAATTCTTTATTTTCAGAACAACAAAGAACGACACAATTTCCATGTTTATAACTTAAGCTATTTATTTTATCAATCATTTTTTGATTATTATGGCTATAAATTAACATAGATTTTGCATTTAATTGATAATGTTTCAAATTAGAACTTGGAAGATGTTTATCTTCTAAAATACAACTACCTGCAACAGCCTTTATCTGCTCAGGAGTAATTAAGCCAGGTCTTAAAACATAAGGTATATTATCAATAACCCTTACAACAGTAGATTCCATACCAATTTCGCTTTTTCCACCATCAATTGCAAAATCTACAAATTGAGAAAAATCGTCTATAATATCATTTAAGCTCGTACCACTTGGCTTGCCTGAGATGTTAGCACTAGGAGCAGCTATTGGAACATTAGATAGTTCTACTAATTTTTTAGCTATTATTCCACTTGGCATACGAACACCAACTAAATTTGAACCAGCTGTTACAACATTTGGGACTATTTTATTCTTATGTAAAATAAGAGTAAAAGGTCCAGGGAAAAAAGCTTCCATAAGCTTATATTCAATAGGAGATATTTCTTGAGTAATTGTTTCAATCATTTCAATACTACTTACCAACAAATTTGTAGGATTTTTCTTATCTCGTTTTTTTATATCATAAATTTTTTCTACTGCCTTTTCGTCTAATCCATTAGTACCAATTCCATAAACAGTTTCAGTAGGAAATATAGCAATTTTTCCATTTTTTATACCAATAGCTATTTCTTTTAATTTTTCTTCATTTATGTTATCTCTTACATCTAAAAAAAATTCCATTTTTACCTCATTCTTTCTTAAATTGAAAACAATTATAAATATTTTCAACCTTGCTATGCAAGTTTAATTATACAATTATTTTGATAAAATTGCAAATCAAAATTACTTAAAATACTTGAAACATACTAGAATTTATTAAAGAGTAATAAAATATAGACATAATTATTCTTTGTTGATAAAATTACATTATTAAATTTTTGTAAAAACTAATGAAAAGTATAGGAGGAAATCGTGGTGGAAAAAAATACAAAAGGAATTACACTAATTGTTCTAGTAATAACAATAATAGTTTTATTAATACTAGCAGGAGTAACAATTGGAATGCTAATAGGAGAAAATGGAATACTTGGAAAAAGCCAAAAAGCATCAGAAGAAACTAACAAACAAACAGCAACAGAAATAATCAATTTAAAAATAACTAATGCTCAAGTTGATAATTATGCAGAAAAACAAAAAATGCCAACATTAAAAGAACTATCCTTATTACTTAAAGAAGATGAAGAAATTCAATATATAACAGAAGCCAGTAAAGTTGCAAGTGTAGAATATAATGTAAATAGTGAAAATCCAAATAAAATTTATACTAAACTAAAAGAATATCCATATGAATTTGAAATTAACAGTTTATTAAAAGTAGCTTCTGTTGATGGAATAAAAATTGGAAACAGTGAAACAGAAAATAATGGAGAAGAAGATAATAAAACAGATAATAGTGAAGTTGTTTCAAAAGAACAATATGATGATTTAGTGAACAAAATAGAAGATTTAAAAAATGAAATGGTTTCAAAAGAACAATACAATAATTTAATAGAAAAGACAGAGAATTTAAAAGAAGAAGTTGAAAACTTAAAAAATCATTCAACACCTATGATTGACACAAGTAGACCTTTAAAAGAATTAAGGGTAAATGAAGCATACATAGCAACAGAAGACTGCTTTTTTGTAGGCAGTATAAATACAAAAACTGGAGGATGGTGGAGCTTAAATATTGATGGCGTTGATATATGTGGAATAGGACAAAATGGAGCATCTAATTGTTCAATTGCATTTCCCAGTGTATTTATAAAAAAAGGTTCTAAAATTTGTATAACTTCTGGTGCTGATTATTACTATGATATGTTCTTGGATATTTATAGGGTAAAATAATTAGCCATAATGTTAGTTCTGAAGTGATTAACTATAGTTTTAATTTTTGTAAGATTAAAAAATGTTTGATGTAAAGAATGATTTTTTTTTATGGTCATACAATAATAAAAATCAACATTTCGCAAAATGAAAAATATTTACTTTTTGCGAAATAAATGATATAATAATTTCGAGGTGATTTTGTATGAAAATAATCGAAAGAAATTATTTGAAAGAATTAATTGATGTGATCGGAACACCTGATATAAAAGTTATAACAGGTGTAAGACGTAGTGGAAAATCAAAATTATTAGAGATGTTTAAAAATTATATTAAAGAAAATATAGAGAATGCAAATATAATTAATATAAACTTCAACTTAATTAAATTCGATAAATTAAGAGATTATCTATCTTTAAATAATTATATAGAAACAAACTACATTGAAGGAAAAAAGAATTTTGTATTAATAGATGAAGTTCAAATGTGTAAAGACTTTGAAAGAACAATAAATAGCTTACATACAGAGGAGAAATATGATATATATATAACAGGTTCAAATGCATTTTTGTTAAGCAGTGATTTAGCTACTTTATTTACTGGTAGAACTTATGAATTACAAATCTACCCATTTTCTTTTAAAGAATATTTAACTTATTTTAAAAATAATGATATTCAAGAAGCATTTGATAAATATGTTTTTGAAGGTGGATTGTCTGGTTCATATGAGTATAATGATATAAAAAAAAGATATAATTATATAAACGATGTATTTAATGCTTTGATAGTAAGAGATATTAAGCAGAAATATAATATACAAAACATTGAGTTAATGAACAGTCTTACTGAATTTATGATGGATAATATTTCGAATTTAGCATCATACAGAAATATTGCGAATAAATTAAATGAGAATAATATAAATACAAATGATAAAACAATAGCTTCATATATAAATTATTTATGTGATGCATTTGCTTTCTATAAAGTAAGAAGATATGATATTCAAGGGAAAAAATACTTATCTTCAATAGATAAATATTATTTAGTAGATCAGTCATTTAAATTTGCTAAATTAGGGACAAAAAATATCAATTATGGAAGAGTATATGAAAATATTGTTGCAATAGAATTATTACGAAGAGGTTATGAAATTTATGTAGGAACTTTATATAACAAAGAAATAGATTTTGTTGCAATGAAAAGAAATGAAAAATTGTATATTCAAGTATCAGATGATATCAGTCATGATAAGACTTTAAAAAGAGAAGCTGAGCCATTATTACAAATTAAAGATGCTTATCCCAAAATAATAATTGCAAGAACAAAACATGAAGATTATCAGTATGAAGGAATACAAATATATGATATAGCTAATTGGCTTGCCAAGTAGAGCTAGGAGAAACAAAAATGAAACAAGAAATAAAAGAAAAATTATTTGAATTATCAGACCAAAAATATAAAGAATTCCATAGTGGATTATGTCCAGGAACTGACAATATAATAGGAGTAAGAGTCCCAATTTTAAGAAACTATGCCAAAGAACTAGCAAAAAAACATGAGATAGGAAAATTATTGCAGGAAATCGACAACCAATATTATGAAGAAATTATATTACAAGGAATGTTAATAGGACTTGAAAAACAAAATTTTAACACTTTACAAAAACAAATAAAACAATTTGTCCCTAAAATTGACAATTGGGCAATTTGTGATGTTTTTTGTGCTGGTCTAAAGCAAACTAAAAAATGCAAAAAAGAAATGTGGAGTTTTTTGCAAAAATACATACAATCAAACAAAGAATTTGAAATTAGATTTGGTGTAGTTATGATTTTAGATTATTATATAGAAGAGGAGTATTTGAACAAAATTTTTTCTATATTTGACAATATAACAAGTGATGCCTATTATGTGCAAATGGCAGTTGCTTGGGCAATTTCAATATGTCTTATGAAATTTTATGATGAGACAATTAAGTATTTAAAAATTGCCAAATTAGACAAATTTACCTATAATAAAGCAATACAAAAAGCCATTGAATCATATAGAATAACAAAAGAACAAAAAGATGAACTAAAAAATATGAAAATATAATGTTCCATTTGTTAAATAAGTAATGTTACAATTCACGGCTTAAATTATTTATTAGAAACTTTTTTGCTTATTAGATTTGAATAGCCGTGAATTGTAACAAAGTAATAACAAAATATTATAAATTTTGTATTAAAATTATTCCATAAATGAATTTTTTATGATATATTAAGACTAATAAAAAATTTAGAAAAGAGGTATTAACAAAATGGAACAAGGAAAAAGAGTAGAAAAAAAGCAAAAAAACAAGATGCCAAAAGAAGGAATAGAAAAGAAAAAAAGCATAATTATTAGAACATTTATAACAATAATTGCAATTATTATACTTGCAATTATAGCCTTAATTGCAAATGACTATATAATACTAGATAATAATAAAAGAACAAATTTAGTTATAAACAATAAAAATGTTACATCAAATTTAAAAAATGATGTATTGATAGAGGACAATATTATTTATCTTTCTAAACAAGATATTTCAAACTTTTTCGACAAATATATACACAAAGATAAAGAAACAAGCCAAATTATTACTACTTATGATAAAAAAATAGCAACAATTGGATTTGAAGAAAAAAAGATAAATATAAATGGTTCTGAAAAGAATATTTATGCAAGTGCTATACAAAAAGATAATGTTGAATATTTGCCAATTTCAGAAATGAATGAGGTTTATGATATAGAAATTCAAAACATAGAAGATACAAAAGTAGTAACAATGGATTCTTACAATAAAGAACAAAAAAGAGCAATAGTATCTAGCAATTTACCTGTAAAAACATCTACAAATTTTATTGCAAAAACTGTAGATAGAGTAAAAAAAGGAGATATAGTAATTGTTATATCTTCTGATAAAGGATACACTAAAATTAGAACAGAAAAAGGAAAGCTTGGATATATTAAATCAAACAAATTAGAAAATGAATACACAGTAAGAGAAGATATGGAAGAAGAAAAACAAATAGAGGGAAAAATCAATTTAACATGGGATTATTATTCAGAAGTTGGTTCAGCACCAGACAGAACAGGTACAACAATTGATGGCATAAATGTAGTATCCCCAGCATTTTTCTATTTAGATGAAAAGGGTAATTTTAAGGAAAACATAGGAAATAAGGGACAAGCTTATATAGAATGGGCACATTCAAATGGGTATAAGGTATGGCCAATGTTTTCAAATGCAGAAGCTGCAAAAAAAAGTTTATCAATAACATCAAATATAATGAATAGTTATGAGCAAAGACAAAAACTAATAGAAAGTGTTGTTAAAGCTTGTGTTAAATACAAATTAGATGGTATTAATATAGATTTTGAAAACATGAAACAAGAAGATAAAGATATGTATTCAAGGTTTATTATAGAGTTAACGCCTAGAATGAAAGAAATAGGATTAGTCACTTCAGTTGATGTAACAGCACCAGATGGGGGAGAAACTTGGTCAATGTGCTTTGATAGACACGTAATAGGAGATGTAGCAGACTATATCGTATTTATGGCATATGACGAATATGGTGTCTCTAGCACTAAAGCAGGAACAACAGCAGGATATGATTGGGTTAAACTTAGCTTAAATAAATTTTTACAAACAGAAGAAATTGAATCAGACAAAATCATTTTAGCAGTACCATTTTATACAAGAGTTTGGACAACAGATGGAAATGGAAAGGTTACAAGTGATACAGTTAGTATGAAAAACATAGATAAAGTAATTCCAAATGGAACTGAAAAAAAATGGGATGATGATTTAAAACAAAATTATGCTGAATATACTAAAGGTGGAAATAAAAAGCAAATTTGGATTGAAGATATAGATTCTTTAAAAGCAAAATTATCTTTAATAACGGAAAATAACTTAGCAGGTGTTGGCTCTTGGCAAAAAGGTATGGAAACAGACGAAGTTTGGGGAGTAATAAAAGAAAGTTTAGGAATGTAAAAACGTAGGATTTGGGGACGGCCCCAAAATCCTACTTATATTAGAAAAAATAAGAAGCATGAAAATAATCTTAAATGGTTAAGAAATTTTCAATCATGCTTCTTTTATTTTTTCAAATAAACTTTTTGTACATACAATTTATTTGCAAAGGACTGAACAACATTTCTTAAAATATATTGTTCCTCAGAAAGTTTACTATTTTTTACATAATTTTTTCCAGCAAAAACAATACGAATAGCCTTTTCTAATTCAGAGCAAAAGCGATTATAAGATAAATCAATAGGAGAAGTTTCAATCGCCAAATGTATTAGTCTTTTAATATCATGAATGCTATAAACTTGTTTTAAAACAAAAATAACAAACAAAGAAGCCATATGCTCTTTATTATATTTTTTATTCACAGGAGGTTTTATAACATTTTGTTTTACATAATTGTTAATCATAGTTTTTGTTATCAATTTTTCATCTTTTTCATTATCATTTTTGATGTAACCACCTAAATATTCTTCAAGCAAAGTAACCATTTGGTCTATGTATAAATCAATATTTGGAAGTTCGTTCCATCTAGGCAAATGAAAGTCTTTAATTTCTGTATTCACTAAAAAATCACCTCAAGCTAAATAATAACACGTTGCTAGAGTTTAAGTCAAGAGGGAGTTAGAACATTTCTGAACACTTAGTCAACTACTTGACAGGATATACAGTATATGATAATCTAGTATTCGATACTAGGTTAAGGAGAATAATATGGAAAGAGAAAAATATTTTGAAGCCACAGAATTTGAGAACATAAAGGAACTTATCCAAGAAAGCGTAAAAAAACACAA
Source organism: uncultured Clostridium sp. (assembly GCA_950059165.1). Classification (GTDB taxonomy): domain Bacteria; phylum Bacillota; class Clostridia; order TANB77; family CAG-508; genus CAG-269. The sequence goes on along the minus strand of CATLUC010000005.1, from coordinate 24,299 downwards.
AGAAAAAACAGCATTTATAATAAAACATAAAGACAAAAAAGAAGCAAGTTACGAAAATGTAAGCTATTTACGATTATTAGAAGAAGTACGTCAATTAGGAACAAAATTCTATAATCTTGGATACCAAAACAAAAGAATTGCAATTGTAGGAAGAAATCGTTACGAATGGGTGTTAGCACATCTAGCTAATTTATTAGGTGGTATATTAAGTATACCATTAGACAAAGAACTACAAGTAGACGAACTAGAAAGTTGTTTAGTAAGAAGCAAAGCAGATGTTTTAGTATTTGATGAAAAATATATAGAAAACATTGAAGAAATTAAAAAAAGAGGGAATACAAAAATAGAAAACTATATTTGTATGAACAAAGAGGCTCGGGTATATTTCCATACAAGAACTAAAAGAACAAGGAAAAGAATTATTAGAAGCAGGACACAAGGAATACATTGACTGTAAAATTGACAGTAACAAAATGAACATATTATTATTTACATCTGGAACTACATCAAAATCAAAAGCAGTTATGCTTTCACAAAAGAACATTGCTTCTAATATATATAGTATGCAATTAGTAGAAGACATAAGAGCAGAGGATGTAAATATAGCATTTTTGCCATTTCATCATATTTTTGGCTCAACTTGTTTGGTAGTAATGCTTGCATTTGGAGTAACAACTTCATTTCCAGATGGCTTGCGTTATATTGCACAAAACTTAAAAGAATATAAAGTTTCAATATTTGTAGGAGTTCCACTACTAATAGAGGCCATTTACAAACAAATTGAAAAAGGAATAAAAAAACAAGGAAAAACAAAAACAGTAAAAATAGCAAAAACAATAAGCAATATTTTATTAAAATGTCATATAGACATTAGAAAAAAGCTATTTAAAGCAATATTAGACCAATTGGGTGGATATTTAAGATTTGTAATTTCAGGAGGTGCACCACTAGATAAAAAGGTCGCTCAAGGGTTTAATGAATTAGGAATAAATGTAGTACAAGGATATGGTTTAACAGAAACATCCCCAGTTATTGCAGCTGAAAACTATAAAAAAATGAAATATGGTTCAATTGGATTTCCAATGGAAAACGTAGAATTAGAATTAGTTAATCAAGATAAAGAAGGAGTAGGAGAAATTAGAGTAAAAGGACCAAATGTAATGCTACGGTTACTATGAAAACGAAGAAGCAACAAACGAGGTATTAAAGAATGGATGGTTCTATACAGGAGACTTAGCATATTTTGACAAAGAAGGATACCTATTTCTATCAGGAAGAAAAAAAGACATGATTGTCCTAAAAAATGGCAAAAAAGTATTTCCAGAAGAACTAGAAACATTAGTAAATAGGATAGAAGAAGTAAAAGAATGCATGGTATATGGAATGCCTGATAAAAATGACCCAAATGATATAAAGCTTTCAGTTAAAGTTGTATATGATAAAGAAGCAGTAAATGAAAAATATCCAAATATAACAAGGGAAGAATTAGAGAAAAATATTTGGCAAAAAATAAAAGAAATAAACAAAACATTTCCACCATACAAATACATAAAAAATATGATTTTAACAGATGAAGAACTAATAAAAACTACAACAAAAAAAGTAAAAAGAAATGAAGAAATTAAAAAAATGTCGTGTTAGTGCGTTTGCTTTGCGACATTTTTTTCAACATGTAGGATTTAGGGTCGTCCCCAAATCCTACCCAAATCCTATCAAATTTTATTTAGATTTCTGTAATTTTCAAATTATATTTATCTTCATTTTAGCAATATATTCTTTAGTCTTAAAACCTTTAACATCAATAACTTCGGTTGAATTATCTTTGTGAAAAACAACAAAATCAGCCCTGTATTTTAAACCAGGTGCTAAAATAAAAATAGGTTGTAAGCAAAAACCATTTATCTCTTTTGCTTGTAATCTGTATTTTAATTCACAATAATAATCAGCTTCTTTTTGGCTGTCAAAAGTATGCCCATCAACAGAAACTTTATTAGCTCTATATTTACTTTTTTGTGTTTTCCCATTTGTAAAATTTTTGTAATCTTCTACTGACCAATGTTCCATTTTAAATTGCAACCCCAATCTATTTTTAACTTTATACATCATATCAAAAAAAAAATAAAAGTACAATAAAAACTATGTTTTTTACAAAAAATATGATAAAATACTATAAAAATGAAAAAGAAAGTAGAAAATTATATGAAACAAACTATAATTATATCAGCATTTTCGACCTTAGGAAAAACATACTTAGGAAATAAATATAAAAACATTTTGGATTTTGAAGCCAGCTCTTATAAATGGATTTATAATGATAAAGAAATAGCCAAAGATATTGAAAAAAGAAAAGGGGTAACAGATAGAATTCAAAATCCAAATTATCCAGAAAATTATTTAAAAGACCTAAAAAAATATAGTCAAAATTACGACATTTTATTAATAACGCCAGAAAAAGAGATACGTAATATATTAAAACAAAATGAAATAGAATATTTTATAGCATACCCAACAAAAACAGATTTTACAGTACAAAGGGCAATAAACAGAGGAAATAATATGTATTTTTCAAGAGGATTAGAAAAATCATATAAACAGTGGTACCCAACAAAGGAAGAAAATATTTTATGGGTTAAAGAGGATGAATATTTAGAAGATATATTAATAAAAAAAGGCTTTATAAAAGAATAAATGAGGAAGGGAAAATATGGAAGGAGAAAAACTAAAGAGAAGAAAAGTTATAATAAGCAATAGTATTATTCCATGGTTTATAGGATTATCAGACGATTTAATGTTCTTCATTGCTATAAATTCTTTGTTTTTTACAATAACAAAAGGATTATCACCAGCTCAAATATCGTTTTTAGGTACAATTTCAGGGTTTGCATATCTAATTTTACAAATACCTGCTTTAAAAATAATACAAAAAATAGGAACTGTAAAAGCTGTAAGATTACGGAACAATAATGTTATTAATTAGTAGTATTTTAATAACTTTTGGAAATGAATATTTAATTATTCTAATAGGATTTATTTTTTACCAACCAGCTTTTCTGTTCAAAAAAATGGATAATGTTGTTTTAGAAAATAATCTACGATATCTAAAAAAAGAAAATGATTACTTAAAAATGTCTAACAAATCAAAAGTAATTTATTCTATGATAACAATGATTATAGCATTAATATCAGGTCCAGTTTTTGCAATAAATAACTATTTGCCAATGTATTTTTGTATTGGTATATGTATAATTGATGTATTATTATCTTTTTGTATTTATGACATTAATGAGGAAACAAATAAAAATAAGAATTGTGAAGAAAACAAAAAAGAAAAAATAAAATTTTCTAATCCTAAACTAATATTTATAATATTAGCATCTTTTGGATTAGTATATTCAGCTATTAGTGTAGGACAAGATAACAGTAAATTATTGATACAATACAACCTAGAAAAATATTTCGATATAGGATTAACTGCTACTTATTTGTCATTTATCATAGTAATATCAAGAATTAGCAGAATTGGTGGAAATTTAATATTCAAAAAAATATATAATAAAATGAAAGACAAAGTAAATTTATTTCTCTCAATTTTGGTAGCAATAGCATTTTTATTCATATTTATAGGAGATTGTATTGAAGTAAATAGCATAATTAAATTTACAATTATGGCAATGGGATTTAGTCTAATCCTAGGCGCAAGGGATTCAATAGAAGTATATGCAACAAATTTGATATTAAAAAATACTAGTACAATAGAACAGCCAAAAGCAATATCGTATATGCAATTATCTAGAAGAATGGTATCAACAGCAATGAACTTATTTTTTTCTATGATATTAACAAAAGTAGAACTAATATATGTAATTATTTGCTTGTTTGTATTTGCAATTATTGGCATTTGCATAAACATCAAACTGTACAAAATGATACAAGATAAAAATAATGCTTAACCTGTCCCAAATATGCCCAAATGGGAACTTAGGTAGCCGTCCCAATTATGCCCAAAAAAGAGAGGAAAATAGATGAATTTAGATTTTTTATTTGAAATGTTAGAGAAGCAATATTCAAGTAAAGTTGCAAAGAAAATTATACAGGGCTATAATTCTAAGAGATTTACTACTTTTAGAGTGAATTTATTAAAAAGTAGTGTAATGGAAATAGAAAATGTTTTGAACATGAATAAAATTGAATATGAGAAAGTAGCATGGAGCAATGAGGCTTTTATATTGAAAAATGCTTCAGAAAAAGATATTAGGAATTTATCAATTTATGAAGATGGAAAGATTTATGTGCAAAGTCTGTCTTCTATGTTGCCACCTATTTTGTTAGAACCTGAAAGTGAGACAGATATTTTAGATATGGCAGCAGCACCAGGTCGGTAAAACAACTCAAATAGCTTCTTTAACCAATAATAAAGCTAATATAACAGCTTGTGAAATGAATAAAGTTCGTGCAGAAAGGTTAAGGTATAACTTAGAAAAACAAGGAGCAAATAGCTATGTTATGGTACAAGATGCAAGAAATATCGACAACTTTTTTTCTTTTGATAAGATTTTATTAGATGCACCATGTAGTGGCAGTGGAACAATTAATTTGCAAGAACCAAAATCGTATAAAAATTTTACTGAAAGGTTGATACAAAAGTCCATAAAATCTCAAAAGGAATTGCTAGATAAAGCACTGAATATTTTAAAACCAGGTAAAGAAATGATATATTCTACTTGTTCTATTTTATCTTGCGAAAATGAAGAAGTCATAGAAACAGTATTGAAAAAGAAAAAAGCACAAATTGTTCCTATTGGGTTTGAACAAATGGAACAATTACCACTTTTGCCAACTAAAATAAATGGAACTTTATGTGTGTGCCCAAATGAGTTCTATGAGGGATTTTTTATTGCTAAAATAAAAATGTAAACTTATACATAGTTATTGACCCATAATCCCCCTTCATACTATAATATCAATTATAGTGAAAGGGGGATTTTTATATGGAAAAAGAAAAAAACAGCAAAATTAAGTTAGATATAAAAACTATCTTAATAATTATTCTATTTATCATAATTATTGCATTAACAATAGCTTTTTTTGTAAGTAATAGAGCTTCAAAAGAAAGTAGCATAAATGCAGTAGATAGTGAACAATCTAACATAAACATTTCAAAAATTAACGATAACAGCACTAAAACAAATGACACAGAAAATACCAGTAATACTGAAAATGCAGAAAATGATACTAAAATAAACAAAATTACAGCAAATGAAATACCAACCATTAACTTAAATGAAACTGTTAGTAAAGAAGAAAAATTTGAACTTACAGTAAAAAGTTTTAATTTTAATAGCACAATAAATCCACCAAATACTAGTGGTTACTACAGGTATTATGATGCAACTGAAGGACATCAATATTTAGAAATTGTATATGATTACAAAAATTTGACAGGTTCTGATGTTAGAGCTGACAAAATATCTTCTATTAAAATAAAATACAACGATAAGTATGAATATAGTGGTTTTGCAGTAATTGAAGATAGTGATGGAGATTTTACATATTCTAATATTACTAGTATACCAGCATTAAGTGTAGGAAAGATGCATTACTTAATTGAAGTTCCAGAAGAAGTTGCAAAAGATACAGCACCAATAGTTGCAAAAATAAATTGTGGAACAGAAAAATATCAAATGAATTTAAGATAGAAAAAATTGAA
>CATLUC010000005.1:17822-18582 GCA_950059165.1 uncultured Clostridium sp. | reverse complement strand
AGGGAATGATTTAAAAATGGAAAAAAAGAAATTAATTATAATAGTAACAATTTCAGTTATCATAGCTTTTATATTAGGATATATAGTAGGAACATCAGTAAGTAAGACAACTTCAAAAAAAGAGAATACAACTGGGCAAACATCACAACAAATATCAACAATTAGTGAAGATAAAAAAGAGGAAGAACCAGTAAAAAAAGAACCAACAAAAATAAATATAGGTGAGCAAATTACTAACGAAGATATCGAAATGACTTTTGCATCAGTTGATTTCAAAGAGGAAATTAAATGGAGTACAGGTGAACATTTTTCAAGGAGTGCATCAATTGGCGAAGGGAAAATTGGATTATCAATTTCTGGGAAATTTAAAAACTTAAGAGGAAGTGAAATTGACGAAAGCACAATTATTGGTAAAGTAATAGTAGATGATAAATATACATATGATTTATCATTCAAACCACATACTTCAAGTTCTTACAAAATAGCACCTTTAGAAGATGTAGAATATGATTTTTATGCTGAAGTACCCCAAGAAGTAAAAGATACATACTCTAAGGCAGAATTTGTTTTTGGTTACAATAATGACTTTGGATATATATCAACAAAATATGTAAATGGAAAAATGGCTGACAAATATGAGAGCTTAGAGAATCTTTATTCAATAACAGCGACAAAATAAATGCAAGGAATTATAGCCTTGCGTTTTTTATATGAAAATGATAAAATATTATTTAGTTTTAATAAGAGGGAAATTATTATG
>CATLUC010000005.1:15986-17812 GCA_950059165.1 uncultured Clostridium sp. | reverse complement strand
ATGAAAAGTTAAAGTTAAAAATATTAGATGAGGATGAAGAAGAATTTGCTCTATGCAATGAAAATGGAGACATTCTTACAAGATTTACAGTTGAGTATGAGAAAAATACAAAATAATGCTAAGCAAAAATTAGCAGATGAATTAGATTCACTAAGAAGACGAGGTGAAGAAGATTTAGATGAAGAATACAGACAAAGAATAGAAAAGAGAATAAAACATTTAGAAAAGATAGTAGATAACTCAATAGAAAGATAGTACATAGTAAGTTTTTTGGTAACAAAGGAGAGAAAAGATGTTTAAATTACATTCAGAATTTAAGCCAACAGGAGACCAGCCTGAGGCAATAGAATATTTAAGCAACCGGAATAAAAGAAGGCAAGAAATTCCAAACATTACTTGGAGTAACTCGGCTCACGGAAAAACTTTCACAATGGCAAATATAATTGAAAAAGTGCAAAAACCAACCTTAGTTTTAGCACACAATAAGACCCTTGCTGGGCAACTATACTCAGAATTTAAAGAATTCTTTCCTGAAAATAATGTTGAATATTTTGTCAGTTATTACGATTATTACCAACCAGAAAGTTATATTCCATCATCAGACACATATATTGAAAAAGACTCATCTGTTAATGATGAAATCGACAAATTACGACATTCTGCAACATTATCATTATTTGAAACAAAAGATGTTATTATAGTGGCATCTGTTTCTTGTATTTATGGACTAGGTGACCCAATTGATTACCAAGAAATGATGTTATCACTAAGAACAGGTATAAATAAGTCAAGAGAGCAAGTTTTGAAAAAACTAATTTCAATGCAATATACTAGAAATGAACTAGACTTTAAAAGAGGAACATTTAGAGCAAAAGGAGACATTGTAGAAATATATCCATCAGACCAAAGCGAATCAGCTGTTAGAGTGGAATTTTGGGGAGACGAAATTGAAAAAATTACTGAAATTAATCCATTAACAGGAAAATCAATTGGAACAAGAAAACATATATTAATTTCGCCTGCTTCTCATTATGTTACAACAAAAGAAAAAATGGATAGAGCAATTGTAACAATTGAAGCAGAAATGGAACAAAGAGTAAAATATTTTAAAGAGCAAAACAAACTAATAGAAGCACAAAGAATAGAAGAGAGAACAAACTTTGACATAGAAATGATGAAAGAAACAGGATTTTGTTCTGGAATAGAAAATTATTCAAGACATATAAGTGGAAGAGAAGAGGGAAGCCCACCATATACATTATTTGACTATTTTCCAAATGACTTTTTATTACTAGTTGATGAGTCTCATGCAACAATTCCACAAGTAAGAGCAATGTACAATGGAGATAGAGCTAGAAAAGAATCACTTGTAAACTACGGATTTAGATTGCCATCTGCATTTGATAATAGACCATTAAAATTTGATGAATTTGAACAAAGACTTAATCAAGTTGTTTTTGTTAGTGCTACTCCTGCAGATTATGAAGAAGAACACAGCAAAAACAATATTGTAGAACAAATTATTAGACCAACAGGATTGTTAGACCCAAAAATAGAAGTAAAACCAGTTACAAATCAAATTGACGACCTAATAGAGCAAATCAGAAATCGTGTAGAAAAAAAGGAAAGAGTTTTAGTTACAACATTAACTAAAAAAATGGCAGAAGACCTAACAGAATATCTTAAAAATTTGGAAATAAAAGTAACATATATGCATTCAGACACAAAGGCATTAGAAAGAATGGAAATTATTAGAAACTTAAGATTACGGAGAGTTTGATGTATTAGTAGGAATAAACCTTTTAAGAGAAGGACTAGATATTCCA
>CATLUC010000005.1:0-15976 GCA_950059165.1 uncultured Clostridium sp. | reverse complement strand
TCATTAGTTGCAATACTAGATGCAGACAAAGAAGGTTTTTTGCGTTCAGAAAGGTCATTAATACAGACAATTGGGCGTGCTGCTAGAAATACAGATGGAACAGTTATTATGTATGCAGATGAACTAACTAAAAGTATGGAAAAAGCAATTACAGAAACAAATAGAAGAAGAAAAATTCAAGAGCAGTATAATACTGAACATGGAATCACACCAAAGACAATTCAAAAATCAGTACGTGAAAATATTGCAATAACAACAGTAGAAGATATTGGAGTAGAATACAAACTAGAAAAAAGTGAAGATATTAAAGAAGTTATAAATAAATTAACTGATGAAATGCTACAATATGCAGGAGCAATGGAATTTGAAAAAGCAGCAGAACTTCGTGATAAGATTAAAGAGTTAGAAAAATTATTATAATTCTTTTCCAACCAATTATAAGAGAAAGGATTGATTATAAAAATGGAAATAATTTACCAAGTGTTTGATTCTTTTTGGTTTCAAGCAATTATAAAATTAACTTTAGGATTTGTATTAGCAGGAATAATTGGATTAGAGCGTTCCTCTTGGAGTAAACCAGCAGGATATAGAACCCATGCATTAGTTGGTATAAGTAGTGTATTAGTTATGCTGTGTGGAGAATATATGTCAAAAATTTATGATATAGACCCATCAAGAATACCAGCACAATTATTATCTGGAATAGGATTTATTGGAGCAGGAACAATTTTAAGAGATGGCTTTAATGTAAAAGGACTAACAACAGCAGCTCGGACTATTGGCAGTTACTTGTATTGGGCTTAGCATAGGAGCAGGCTTTTATTTAGGAGGAATAGTCACAACATTAATCGTATATATAATATTATCATATTCTTATAAAATATCAGACAAACTAGACCATTTTGATAGACATTAAAATTAACGAGGAAATAGAAGATACACTTACGCAAATTGAGGAACTTTTAAGTAATTACCAAGTAGAAATAAAACAAATGAAAAGACCAAAAAAAGAAGAAAAAGATGAAGATAGTCAAACAATCCATATTATAGGTCATTATAACAAAAAAGGATTTAAAAAGAATGAATTAATAAGAAAAATAACATCTATTCAAAATGTTGAAGAAGTACTACAAGAAGACAGTTAAAAAATTATGATTTCCATTGCACAAAAATAGATAGCATACATACCATATAGCAAGGTGATATGTATGTTATTTTTCAAAGAATTATATGAAGATGCTAAAAATATAAAAGAAAAAGACCCAGCCTCTAGGAACATATTAGAGGTAATTATATTATATCCAGGATTTCACATCCTTGTATTTCATAGATTAGCACACTTTTTATACAGAAAAAAGCTTTTATTTTTAGCAAGACTTGTTTCTCAAATAGGAAGATTTTTTACAGGAATAGAAATTCATCCAGGAGCTAAAATTGGAAGAAGACTATTCATTGACCATGGAATGGGAATAGTAATTGGGGAAACAGCCACAATTGGAAATGATTGTACAATATACCATAACTCTACATTAGGTGGAACTGGTAAAGACAAATATAAAAGACATCCAGACATTGGAAACAATGTAATGGTAGGTGCAGGAGCAAAAGTCCTTCGGACCAATAAAGGTGGGAAACAATGTAAAAATAGGAGCAAATGCAACAGTATTAAAAGACATTCCAAATAATGTAACAGTAGTAAAATTCAATGATGTAAAATAGATGTGAAAAAGGAAACGTCCCCAAAGCACATTTTTGTGAAATTGGGGACATATCTTATAAATTATACAAATTGTTTTCTGTTAATATTTTTACTCTTTTTAAAGTTCTTTCATTTGTTGATTTCAAAGCCTCTTCAATAAATTCAGGGTGATTAACTAAGAAATTTCTCATAGTTGTGTAATGGTCTTTGTAAAATGCTTTTAGCATATCTAATTGACCTTGATTAATAATACCTAAATCAAAAGCTTTTTCAAATAAAGAATTGTCAACACAAGCAAGTGAAATTGTCTTGATGTTTTCTTTTTGTAAAATTTCAGTTCCACCTTCTTTTCTATCTACAACATAGCAAGTCCATAATAACTTACCATTTAAGTTCTTAACAGCTGGAATCCAAGAACGTACATAGTTAGATGCAACAGTTACTAAATCTGAAGCATTTAAAACAGTTTTTCCTTGAATATCTGTTACTTTTTTAGTAGAAGAAAAATCGTAAGTGCTTTCAAAAGCTTCTAGGTCTTTAAATAAAGTAAGATGTGGCTTTTTTAATAAATAAGCAATCATGTTAGAAAAATACCAATCTCTTCTTTCACCACCAGAAATATAGTCAATTTCATCAACATTTACATTATCAGTAATTGCTTTTACCATAGCATCAATTGTGTATTTAAAAATATTGTTATTTTCATATTGAGATAAAACTTTTTCAAAAACTTTTTTTGGTAAGTTGATACGGTCTTCTAATAAAGTATCAATATAGGCTAAAAATTCAGTTGCTTCTTTTTCGTTTCCATAAAGAAAATGTGTGTTAACAAAATATGGTGAAATCATTCCAGATGTAAGGAAAAATGGTTTGTTTTCTTCACAAAATTTCACAGCTTTTGTTTCAAATAAATATGACATTATATCAGACATAGATATTCCTCCTTAAATTTATATTGATGTTATTCTAAAGCAAAAAAGATAATTTGTCAATAAAGCAACATTGAAAAATGGAGCTTTTTTCTAAAAATTATTGCAAAATATGATTAAAAATGATAAGATAATAAAAAATATTTAGGAGGAAAAAATGAAAACTTTATTAAAAAACGGAACACTAATAGACTACAAAACAAACACATTTGAGAAAAAAGATATTTTACTTGAAGAAGATAAGATTACGCAAATTGGGAATAACATTTCTGTTTCAGCAGAAAAAATAATCGACTGTACTAATTTTTATATTATGCCTGGAATGATTGATATGCACTGCCATTTAAGAGAACCTGGATTTGAGCATAAAGAAACAATCGAAACAGGTAGCAAAAGCGCCGTTTGTGGTGGTTTTACTACAATTTGTCCAATGCCAAATACAAAACCAACACCAGATAGCGCTATTGTTTTGCAAAAAATCATAGAAACAGCAAAAAACGTAAATTTATGCAATGTATTACCATATGCATCTGTATCTAAAGGAGAAAAAGGCGAGGAATTGGTTGATTTTGCTGAATTAAAAAAAGCAGGAGCAATTGCATTTTCAGATGATGGAATGCCAGTTGTAAATAGTAAAATGATGAGAGAAGCAATAATAGAAGCAGACAAATTAGGAACATTTGTGGCATCACACTGTGAAGAAAAATCAGTTGCAGCAGGTGCAATAAATGCAGGAAAAGTAGCTGACCAGTTAGGTGTAAATGGAGTATTGCCAGAGGCAGAAGAAATCATGGCAGCAAGGGAAATAGTAATTTCAGAAACAAATAATGTAAGAGCACATATTTGTCATATAAGCACTAAAACAACAAAAAATATGGTAAGAGATGCAAAAAAAAGAGGAGTAAAAATCACTTGTGAAACTTGCCCACACTACTTTACATTTACAGTAGATGAAGTTTTAAAATCAGGTGTAAATGCTAAAATGAACCCACCTTTAAGAGAAGAAAAAGACAGACAAGCAATAATTGAAGGCTTAAAAGAAGGAACAATAGATGCCATAATTACAGACCATGCACCACACGCAGAAGAAGAAAAAAACAAAGGTCTAGAAACAGCACCAAATGGAATCATTGGCTTTGAAACAGCACTTTCAGCAGAAATTATGAATTTAATAGATACAGGAGATTTAACATATTTAGATTTAGTTAGACTTACATCATATAACCCAGCTAAATTGCTAAAAATCGACAGAGGAACAATTGAAGAAGGAAAAGTAGCAGATATTACAATTTTTGACCCAAATGAAACTTATACATATACAAAAGAAATGATAGTTTCAAAAGCAAAAAATAGCCCATTTATTGGAAAACAATTAAAAGGAAGAGTACAATACACAATTGTTGGTGGAAAAATAGTTTATGAGAAATAAAAAAATTTTACCTAACAATTTTATAAAATTATTGGACTTAAATTATTATGTTTATTTTGTTATAAAGGAGGATTTTAAATGAGAATTTTAGCAATTGGAGATATTGTAGGCGAAAAAGCAGTAGAAGAGTTATCGAATGAATTACCAAAAATCATCAAAGAAAATGGCATAGATTTTACTATAGCAAATGGAGAGAATACTGATAATGGTAATGGAATAACTAAAGAAATATTTGATAAAATGCTATCTTTTGGTGTTGATGTCATAACAATGGGAAATCACACTTGGGGAAATGAAGAAATTTATGATTTTATAGATAATCCAAGAATTATTAGACCTGCTAATATAACTAAAGGAATGCCAGGAAAAGGCTACACAATTTTAGAAAAAGAAAACACTAAAATATTAATTATTAATCTAATTGGTAGAAGATTTATGGAAGGGGTTTATTATTCAGATAATCCATTTTCAACTGTACAGGAAATACTCCAAGAAACTGAAAATGATATAAAGATAAAAATGATAGATTTTCATGCAGCATGGACAGGAGAAAAATTTACAATGGGGTATTTTTTAGATGGAAAAGTAAGTGCAGTATATGGAACTCATACACATGTACAAACAGCTGATGAAATTATTATGCCAAATGGAACAGGATTTATTACAGACATAGGAATGACAGGACCTTGTTTATCAGATTTAGGATGTGAAGTAGAAAATTCTATTCAAAGATATTTAAAAGATAAACCTGCTAAAGATGTTATATCTAATAATAAGATTATGATAAATGGTTGTATATTTAACATTGATAAAGACACAGGGAAAACAATAGAAATTAAACGTCTACACATAGATTAACTTAAATTAATAAAAGGAAAGGGAAAAACAATGAATGTTATAGATAATTTAATAGAAAAAATTAAACAAACAAACAACCCAACTGTAATGGGGTTAGACCCAAGATATGAAATGTTACCAAAAAGCGTAACAAATAAATATTTAAAAGACTTAAGACGGAGCAGCAAAAGCAATATTAGAGTTTAACAAAGCCTTAATAGATGCAACATATGACATAATACCAGCAATAAAGCCACAAATTGCCTTTTACGAGATGTATGGAATTCCAGGAATGGAAGCCTTTAAAGAAACTTGCAAATACGCAAAAGAAAAAGGAATGGTTGTTATTGCAGATGTAAAAAGAGGTGATATTGGTTCAACAGCAACAGGGTATTCAAATGCATTTTTAGGAAGAACAAAAATAGAAGAACAAGAACAAGCAATTTATGATGTTGACTTTGTAACTGTAAACCCTTATATGGGAACAGATTGCATAAAACCATTTATAGAAGATTGTAAAAAATATAATAAAGGAATATTCATATTGGTAAAAACATCAAACCCATCATCTGGAGAATTACAAGACTTAAAACTAGAAAATCAAAAAGAAGTATATCTACATGTGGCAGAATTAGTCGAAAAATGGGGAGAAGAACTAAGAGGAAAATATCAATATAGCAGTATTGCAGCAGTTGTAGGAGCAACATATCCAGAACAGTTAAAACAAATTAGAGAAGCCTCACCACATACATATTTCTTAATACCAGGATATGGTGCACAAGGTGGAAAAGCAAGTGATATTGCACTTGGGTTTGACAGCAATGGACTAGGTGGAATAATAAATGCATCAAGAAGCTTAATGTGTGCATACAAATCAGAAAATTGGAAAAATCAAGTAACAGAAGAAGAATACTATAAGGCAACAAGACTAGAAGCCATAAGAATGAGAGACGAATTAAATAATGCAATAAACTAAATGGGAATAATTGTGCCTGTCCTAGGTTATGCCCAAAAACAAAAAAGTAAGGAGGAATTATTATGCCAGAAATGTTATTAGCAAAATTAGTAAAAAAAGAACAATTAAAACCAGATATTTTTAAGTTTAGTGTAGAAGCACCAAGTATTGTTAAAACATCAAAACCAGGAAATTTTATTGAAATAAGAGTAACAGACCAAGTTGAGCCATTTTTAAGAAGACCTATTAGTATTTACAATATGGATAAAGAAAATGGTATTCTAGAATTTATTTTCCAAGTAAAAGGAAAAGGTACAAAAATTTTAGCCAAAAGAGAAGTAGGAGATAATATTGATATTATTGGTCCATTAGGATATGGAACTTTTAAATATGAAGAATATAATAATCTTGCTGTTATTGGTGGTGGAATAGGAGTTTTCCCATTATATGAATTGGCAAAATGTGCAAAAAATGATAAAAAGAAAATAGTTACATATTTAGGATTTAGGAGTAAAGATTTTGTTGTATTAGAAGAAGAGTTTAAACAAGTTTCAGATGACCTTATTTTAACAACAGATGATGGAAGTTATAGTAAAAAAGGTTTTGCTATTCAATTTTTAGAAAAGGATATTGAAGAACGGAAAGGTTGATGCAATTTTTGCTTGTGGACCATTACCTATGTTAAAAGCTGTACAAAAATTAGCAAATGAAAAAAATATTCCTTGTCAAATTTCTTTAGAAGAAAAGATGGCTTGTGGTTTAGGCGTATGCTTGGGCTGTGCTGTAAAAACAACAAAAAGTTCAAAGGAAGCTCCAGAATATTGGCATGTATGCAAAGCAGGACCAGTATTTAATAGCAAAGACGTAGAGATTTAAAAAATGTTCTATTTACAGTATAAATAAGTAATAACAAAATTTATTAGTATTTTTTCTAAAGTGTCTCCCAACTGCATAACAGACTGTAAACCAAATTTTTAATAAAATTTGGTAACAGTCTATAATTTGTCGATCTCCTCCGAATTGACACTTTATAAAAAATATAATAAATTTTGTATAGATGGTGATAACTGTAAATATCAACAGTAATTTAAAAGCTGTAATAAAAAAAGAAAGGAAAGATAGAAAAATGAATACTAAGGTTAATTTAGCAGGAATTGAAATGAAAAATCCAGTAACAGTAGCATCAGGAACATTTGGGTATGGAAGGGAATTTAGTAATTTTTTCGATTTAAGTAAATTAGGTGGAATTATAACAAAAGGAACATCATTAAAACCTAGACCAGGAAATAAACCATCAAGGGTTTGTGAAACAGCGAGTGGAATGTTAAATAGTATAGGTTTGCAAAATCCAGGAGTAGAACAATTTGCACAAAATGACTTGCCATTTCTTAAAAACTATGATACTGCCATTATTGTTAATGCTATTGGAAGTAGTATTGACGAATATGTAGAACTTTGTAAAGTTTTAAACACATTAGATATTGATGGAGTAGAACTTAACTTATCTTGCCCAAATGTAAAAGAGGGATGTATGGCATTCGGAAACACTTATGAAGGTATAAAAAAAGTTACTTCAGAGGTAAGAAAAGTTTTAGACAAGCCATTAATTGTAAAACTAACTCCAAATGTTACAGATATTGCTTCTATGGCTAAAGCCGTAGAAGATGGAGGAGCAGATGGTGTATCTTTAATAAACACCTTATTAGCAATGAAAATAGATATCGAAAAAAGAAGACCTGTTCTTGCAAACAATACAGGGGGCTTATCAGGACCTGCAATTAAGCCAGTAGCTGTTCGTATGGTTTATCAAGTAGCACAAGCAGTTAATATTCCAATACTTGGGCTTGGTGGAATTGTAAATGGAGAAGATGCAATAGAATTTATGCTAGCAGGTGCAACAGCAATATCTATTGGAGCAGGAAATTTTATGGACCCATATACTAGTGTAAATACAGTTGCAGGAATTGAAGATTACATGAAAAGACATAATATAGAAGATATAAACACAATAGTAGGAACAGTTCAAATGAACTAATATAAGTGCAATATTATAAATCACCAAATGTAGCAACATTAAATAAAATATAAAGATAAAGTAATTATAGAAAGAATGATTTTATGAAAAGGGAAGAAACTAGAAGGATAATGGTAGGGGATGTAGCCATTGGTGGACAAAATAAGGTTGTTATACAATCTATGTGCAATACCAAAACGAAAGATATTACATCAACTGTTAATCAAATATTAGAATTAGAAAAAGCAGGTTGTGAAATTATTCGTGTTGCATGTTTAGATAAAGAAGATGCAAGAGCAATAAAAGAAATCAAGAAAAAAATTCATATTCCAATAGTTGCAGACATTCATTTCGACTATCAAATAGCATTAGAGGCAATTAAAGCAGGCACAAACAAAATACGTATAAACCCAGGAAACATTGGCTCAAAGGAAAAAGTAGAAGCAGTAGTAAATAGCTGTAAAGCAAAAAAAATTCCAATTAGAATAGGAGTAAATCGGAGGCTCTTTAGAAAAGGAATTGTTAGAAAAATATGGCAAGCCAACAGCAAAGGCAATGATAGAAAGTGCCAAAAAACATATAAAAATATTAGAAGATTTAGACTTTTATGATTATGCAATTTCATTAAAAGCATCTACAATAGATTTATGTTTAGAGGCTTATGAAGAAGCCTCTAAACAATTTAGTTGCCCTCTTCATTTGGGAATTACAGAAGCAGGCACAGAATTTAGTGGAACAATAAAATCAAGTATAGGCTTAGGAATTTTATTAAGAAAAGGAATAGGTGATACAATTCGTGTATCTCTTTCAGATGACCCAATTAAAGAAATTAAAGTAGTAAAAGAAATTTTAAAAGACTGTAACTTATATGACAAAACACCTACCTTAATATCTTGTCCTACTTGTGGAAGAACGCAAATTGACTTAATTCCAATTGCAAAAGAAATAGAAACTTTTTTACAAACAATAGAATCAAACATAACAGTTGCAGTTATGGGATGTGCAGTAAATGGCCCTCGGAGAGGCAAAAGAAGCAGATATCGGCATAGCAGGTGGAATAAGAGAGGGAATTTTATTTAAAAAAGGTAAAATTATTAGAAAAATAAAACAGGAAAACATGGTAGAAGAACTAAAAAAAGAAATCATGATTTTAGGGACGGAGGAAAAAATCATTAAAAAGTAGATTTTTTGATAGGATTTGGGGACGGCCCCATAATCCTATGTTATAGGAAGTTTAGAAAACATTAAAAGAGGGCTCCTAGTTTAGTTTAGGATACCCTCTATAATTGTAATAATAAAAATGTTATTCTTTGTTAGCTTCATCTGTGCTTTCATTTACAGGTGTTACTGGTGCTACACTTTCTGTTGATGTTGTCTCATTTGATACACCAACATATTCAGAGCTACCAAAAGCTAGAATCATGTAGAAAATAGGTGCTAAGAAGTAAAGCCCAACAGCCCAACCACCATCTTTATTAAATGCTTTAGCTAATTTATAAGCTAGAACAGCATTTAATGCAACTGGAACAAGCCATCCTATAAATGGAATAATTGCTGCTAAGTAAGCTAAAATTAACCATGGAGAAAGACCAGAAATTTTAAATAAAATTACTACATTGTAAATAGGAATAATTGATTTCCAACCTTTTTCTCCTGCTTTAGTAAATAATTTCCACATAGCAATAATTTGCACAATAGCAATAGCTAATATAATAACTAAATAAACCATTAATACACCAAGAATAGCTGAAGAAGCTGCAACTACGTCAGCATTAGAATAGCCACTTGGATAACTGTATGTAGAATAATAACTTGTGTTGTACATAAAACAATCCTCCTTTTATTTTATAGTCAACTTAAGTATAGCATTTTTTTGACAAAAGTCAATATAAAATGCAATTTTTTTTTGCCAGTGTCGTGATTTAGGACGTTTCCTTTGCTACATCGACAAAAAATACAAAATTTCGAAAAAATATTGTATAAAAATTTTTAGTTTGATATAATTGAATTAGTGATTTAATATATATTATTAAAGGGAGGAAAAATTATGCATGAAAATGAAAACAAAAAATGTTGCTGTGGAGAAAACAACAAAAAAGACGCATTTGTAGAAGAACTTTTTAAAGAGTATCAACCAATCAAAGACAATTTAATTCAAATGTTAAATGAAGTACAAGAACACTATGGATATGTACCAATGTGGGTACAAGAAGAATTATCTGAATTTTTATCTATACCAATGGCAGAAATTTATGGCGTTGTAACTTTTTATTCAAGATTTACATTAAAACCAAAAGGAAAATATAGCATTTCTGTATGTTTAGGTACAGCATGTTTTGTTAAAGGTTCACAAAAAATAATGGATAGGTTATTAGAAAGACTTAAAATAGAACCAGGAGAAACAACAGAAGATGGATTATTTTCTATAGAAGAAACAAGATGTGTTGGAGCTTGTGGCTTAGCACCAGTTTTTACAGTAAATGGTGAAGTATATGGAAAAGCAACAGTGCAAAAACTAGACCAAGTTTTAGATGAATTGATGAGAAAATAGGGACGAACGAAGCAAACATAAAAATGTCGTAAAAGAAACGTCCTAAATTACGACATAAAATGTTGCAAAAGAAACGTCCTAAATCACGACAAAAAAGGAGGAATGTAAAGTGAAAACAATAAATGAACTTCATAAAATTAGGGAAGAAAAAAGAAAAGAACTAGATTTAAGGATAAATACAAAAGCAGATACAAGGGAAAAGCACATTCTAGTTTGTCATGGTACAGGCTGTACTTCTTCAAAATCTCCAAAGATTTTAGAGAACTTTAAAAAGATTATAAAGGAAAAAAATATAGAAAATGTTAGAGTAATTAAAACAGGCTGTTTTGGCTTATGTGCAAAAGGACCTATTGTTATTATTAGGCCTGAAGATACTTTTTATGCTATGGTAAAGCCTGAAGATTGCGAAGAAATTATTAGAACACATATTATTGAAGGAAATAGAGTGGAAAGACTACTTGCAAAAGATATTGATGGAACAAAAGTAAATAGCCTAGATGATTTAAATTTT
Organism: uncultured Clostridium sp.; assembly: GCA_950059165.1. Classification (GTDB taxonomy): domain Bacteria; phylum Bacillota; class Clostridia; order TANB77; family CAG-508; genus CAG-269. The sequence goes on along the minus strand of CATLUC010000005.1, from coordinate 5,051 downwards.
TATAAAAAACAAAAAAGAATTGCACTAAAAAACTGTGGTGTTATTAACCCAGAAGATATTGACGAATACATAGCATTTGATGGATACAAAGCTTTAGAAAAAGTACTTACTAAAATGACTCCAGAGGAAGTTATAGAAGTAATTAAAGATTCTGGAATTCGTGGTAGAGGTGGTGCAGGTTTTCCAACAGGTAAGAAATGGGAACTAACAAGAGCAAGTGAAGGAAAACAAAAATATGTGGTTTGTAATGCAGATGAAGGAGACCCAGGGGCTTTTATGGATAGAAGTATATTAGAAGGTGACCCACATTCTGTTCTAGAAGCTATGGCAATTGCTGCTTATTGCATTGGTGCAGATAAAGGATTTATCTATGTAAGAGCAGAATATCCAATTGCTGTTAAACGTTTACAAATTGCAATAAACCAAGCAAGAGAATATGGATTACTTCGGAAACAAACTATTTGAAACAGATTTTAATTTTGATGTTGAAATTAGATTAGGTGCAGGGGCATTTGTATGTGGAGAAGAAACAGCATTATTAGAATCAATAGAGGGAAAACGTGGTCAACCAAGAGTAAAACCTCCATATCCTGCAGTTGCTGGTTTATGGGGAAAACCAACATTAATCAACAATGTAGAAACTTATAGTAACATTGCTCAAATTATCTTAAATGGAAGCGAATGGTATTCTTCTATTGGAACTGAAAATTCAAAAGGAACAAAAGTATTTGCATTAGGTGGTAATGTAAACAATATCGGTTTAGTAGAAGTACCTATGGGAACAACATTAAGAGAAATTGTTTATGAAATTGGTGGAGGAATTCCAAATGGTAGAGACTTTAAAGCAGCTCAAACAGGTGGACCATCTGGTGGATGTATTCCAAAAGAGCATTTAGACACACCTATTGATTATGAATCTTTAAAACAAATTGGCTCAATGATGGGGTCTGGTGGTTTAATTGTTATGGATGATACAAAATGTATGGTAAGTTTGGCAAAATTTTACCTAGAATTTACAGTAAGTGAGAGTTGTGGAAAATGTACACCATGTAGAATTGGAACAAAAAGAATGCTTGAGATATTAGAAAGACTATGTAATGGTCAAGGGACAGAATTAGACATTTATAAATTAGAAAAATTGGCAGTAAATATCCAAAAATCAAGTATATGTGGTCTTGGACAAAGTGCACCAAACCCTGTAATTAGTACATTGAAATATTTTAGAGAAGAATTTAGAGAACATTGTATTCAAAAACAATGTAGGGCATTGGAATGCAAAGCAATGTCAAGAAGATAAATGCAAAGGCTGTGGCTTATGCCAAAAGTCTTGCCCAGTGGATGCAATTGAAGGAACTGGAAGAGAAAAAAGAGTTATTAATCAAGATAAATGTATTAAGTGTGGTACTTGTTTGACGAATTGTCCGTTTAAGGCAATTGGAAACTGATGTTGTTGAAAAATAATTGGCATTTGGCGTTGCCCAAATTTCGATTTTAATTTAATCAATGTACCTTCGTACGCCTCATAAATTAAAATCTTATTCGCCTAGCCAAATATCCAATTCTTTTCCAACAATGAAATGGTGCTAATTAAAAAAGGAGGAAATACTATGAAAGAGGAATTAGTTACTTTAACCATAGATGGTCAAGAAGTTAAAGCAAAAAAAGGGACAACTATCTTGCAAGCTGCAAAACAAGCAGGAATTGACATTCCAACACTATGTTTTTTAAAAGACATAAACGAAGTTGGAGATTGCAGAATGTGTATTGTAGAAGTAGAAGGAAGAAGAGGTTTTGCAACTTCTTGTATTCAAACAATAGAAGAAGGAATGGTTGTACATACACATACACCAAATGTATTAGAAGCAAGACACGTAATTTTAGACTTAATTATATCTAACCATGCCAAAGATTGTTTAACATGTACACGTTCAGGAAATTGTGAATTACAAGCACTAGCTACAAAATTTAATGTATTAAATGTAGAATTTGAAGGAGAAAGAGCTGAGCATAAAATAGATGACTTATCTCCATCTATTGTAAGAGATTTCAATAAATGTATTTTATGTAGAAGATGTGTAGCAGCTTGTAAAAAAGTCCAAAAAATAGGTGCAATTGATTGCATAAATAGAGGGTTTGAATCATGTATTTCAACAGCATATGACCATAGTTTAAATGATGTAAATTGTACAAATTGTGGTCAATGTATAGAGGCTTGTCCAACTGGTGCATTACATGAAAAAGAAACAATTGATGATGTTTGGATTAAATTAAAAGACCCTGAAAGCTATGTAATTGCACAAACTGCGCCAGCAGTTCGTGTAGCTCTTGGTGAAGAATTTGGCATGCCAATTGGAACAAATGTAACAAATAAAATGGTAACAGCTTTAAAAAGACTAGGTTTTGACAAAGTATTTGATACAAACACAGGTGCAGATTTTACAATAATGGAAGAAGCAAATGAATTTATAGAAAGATTTAAAGAAAACAAAGACTTACCTATGATTACATCTTGTAGTCCAGGTTGGGTAAAATATATAGAAATGAACTATCCAGAATTGTTGCCACATTTGTCAACTTGCAAATCTCCACATCAAATGTTTGGAGCATTATTAAAAACATATTATGCTAAAAAAGAAAATATTGACCCAAGTAAAATTTATGTAGTATCTGTAATGCCATGTATTGCAAAAAAATTTGAAAGACAAAGAGATGAAATGAAAAATGGAGAATTCTACGATGTTGATAATGTAATAACAACACGTGAACTTTCAAGAATGATTAAACAAGCAAATATTGAATTTACAAAACTAGAAGATAGCGAATTTGATAGCCCAATGGGAGAAGCAACAGGAGCAGCTGCAATTTTTGGAACAACAGGTGGCGTTATGGAAGCAGCACTTCGTACTGCACAAGATACTTTAACAGGAAAAAATCTAGAAAGTATTGATTTTAAGCAAGTTCGTGGTGGAGATGGAATTAAAAAAGCAACTGTAAATATTGCAGGTACAGATATAAAGGTAGTTGCAGCAAGTGGTTTGGCAAATGCACAAGAAATATTAGAAGAAATAAAAAATGGAAAATCTGATTATCAGTTTGTAGAAATAATGGCTTGTCCAGGCCGGATGTGTTATGGGTGGTGGTCAACCAATTAAAAGTTCAAAAGTACGTAGTGAAGTAGATGTAAGAAAATTAAGAGCAGATAGCCTATATTCAATTGATGAAAAAAGTACAATTCGTAAATCACATGAAAATCCTGTTGTTAAAAAAATATATAAAGAGTTTTTGGAAAAACCAGGAAGCGAAAAGGCAGAAGAATTGCTACATACAACATATCAAGAAAGAAAAAAATATAATATTTAATTGTATAAATTGATTATTAAAGAACGCAATATTAATGTCAATTCAATTTGACAGGATATATATTTTATGTTAAAATATATTTAACTTAAGCAGGAGTCAGTGAGTTCCCATGGTGGAGCTCCAAAATAAGTAAAACTTATTTTAATGGCTCTTGCACATTTTTTATGTAAATATTATACAACTAATATGATAAATAATTAAAGCCAAAAATTGAAGAAAATAGAGTGATTTTATGAGTAGGAAACCAAAACCAATAGAATATGAAGAAGATAAGCAAATAATTTTAAATGCATTTAAAGTAGGAACACCTATGCGTAGAATGGTTGATAAATTTAATTATACAATGGGATATGTTAAAAGTATGAAAAAAACTTTAGTTGATGAGGGGCTGATAACAGAAGAAGAAATTAAATCAGCTCTAGCTGAATATTTAAAAGAAAATCCAGTAGCTCAAGGATTAGATAAGACTAAAGTTAGGAAACCAAAGGGAAGAGAAAAAGCTGAAAAAAGATATAATAGGGCAGTAGAAAATAAGGAAAAAGTATTTGAACTAGTAAAACAAAAATATAATAAAAGACAAATAGCTGGAAAACTAGGGATTTCGCCAACAAGTGTTAATTATTATATAGAAGATTTAATAAACGAACACAGACTTCAACCTAATGAAATAACAAAAGGAAGTAATCAACATGAAATAGACACAGAAAGAATAGATAGAAAATCACCAGAATATTTAAGACAAAGGGAGCAAGTTGTTGAGTGTTTAAGAAAAGGTTGGAAAAATTATTATATACGAAAAGTATTAAATATAACTACTTATGATTTTGATATTTATATTAGGGATATTAAAAGAAAAGGAATAATGACAGCAGAAGAAATAAAAGAAATTAGAGAAAATAAAAAACAAGAAGATTTGAAATTTGTTGCAGATTGTGTAAAAAATAAATTAACTATTGAAAAAATGAGAAAATTAAGGCCAGAATTTGCTTATAATGATATTACTCCAATGATAAAGCAACTAATCGACATGGGAATTATAACTCAAGAGCAAGTTGATGAAAATAGAAAGAATGGTCAAAGACAAACAATTAATCAACAACTAGAATTATCTCCAGAAGAACAGATTGAATTTGTATTTGATAAAGTAAAAAAAGGTTATACCCCAGCAGAAATAGTTGAAAGTGATAAAACTAAAAGTCTTACGATGCATAAAGTTTTATACCAAAAAAGACAGTTAATAGCAAAAGGAAGAATAACACAAGAAGAAGCTAAGAAACTTATGGAAGAAAGACAAAGGGAAAAAACTCAAGAAAAACACAAAAATATAATGAATAAAATAAAAGAATATACAGAATTAGGTTATTCAATGATTGAAATTTCAGAAGAGTTTATTACAGAATATGATTATAATTATCTTCTTAATATTAAAAGGGAGTATATCAAAGAAAATGGTTGGTATACAGAAGAAGAAATAAAGGAATTTAAAAAGTTAAGAATTGAAAGAGAAGAACTAGAGAAAGAACAAATACTGGAAGAGGAACGACGAAGATTAGACCAAAAAAAAGAAGAAGAAAAGAAGAAGAAAAAAGAAAAATTAAAAGAATATAAACAACTATATAAAATATATAAAAGAAAGGCAAAAAGAGAAGACAAATCAGAACTTGATGGTGAAGAGAGTGTATCTGTAGAAG
>CATLUC010000004.1:36062-36793 GCA_950059165.1 uncultured Clostridium sp. | reverse complement strand
ATAATATCATCCAAAAACAACTTAATACCAAAAACCTCAAAAATAGGACTCTCCAAATCCCCAAAAACAAAATTTTTAAAACTAATAGGACCAAAAGAAAAACCAGCACTAGAGCGAGAATTATCCGTACTATCTTCAGAAGAGCCAGAACAACTTTTTTCACTCTCAAAAGAGCGAGAACAAACCTTATCGTTTTCAGAAAAAGAATCGCAAGACTTCTCCTTTTTTTCAAAACCAGGAGAACTCACATTCCTAGAAATCAAACGAGAAGCAGGAAAAAAAGGTCTATAATATGGATAATAACGATTATAAAAACTAGCCATTGTGAGGACTCTCCTTATTATTGTTATTATTATCCTTTAGCAAATCAGCAATCTTAGCAACATTAAGCAAATTCGCATACTGATCAACCTTACCACGTTTCTCCTCACGAAGATAAGGCTTCAAAGAATAAAGCAAATTAGACCTAGGGTCATTTTTATTATTAAAATTATCCATAACAGACTTCATCTTCATAATAGTATTCATATCAATTTGGCTAAAATCAAAACCACCAGAACTTGAAGCATTTGAACTAGTAGAACCACCGCTGTTACCACCATCAGGGCTATTAACAGTTTGATTATTCATCATAGAAGAAAAATTCTGTATCATCTCAGGAGAAATTTGAGAAATAACATCATTAAGTTCACCCTTATTCATCATATCCTTTAATTTATTAACCGTATTTT
>CATLUC010000004.1:0-36052 GCA_950059165.1 uncultured Clostridium sp. | reverse complement strand
ATCAAAATTCATATTATTCAAAACAACCACCTCTTATACTTAAAAATATGCAAAACAAACAAAACTATGTAATATTATATGAAAAAAATAAAAAAAAGTGAAAAACTTTCATATCCAAACGTAACAAAAACTTCAAATTCACATAAAAGGTTATTTTTTTGCCCAAAACCATTGAAAAATATAACAAAAAAGTGTATAATAATAATAAACCGTGTCAAATATTACAAAAAATTACAAAATGTAATAAAAAAATAATATTTTACAAAAATAAACAAAAAAGCAAAATATCCGTAAGAAGAAAAAACAAGTATCTAAGCAAAACACCAAAGAAAAAAGTTGATTTTTTTCAAAAAAAGTATATATAATAAAATAGAAAGATTAGGTATAAGAAAAAATAGAAAACTATAAAAATACCTAATGATTTAGGAGGTTTAAAATGAACAAAAAAACAAACAACAAAACAAAAACAATGGCATACACATTACTAATACTAGCAATAATATCAACAATAGTATTAGGAATAAAAATATTGCCAAGTATAAGTTTTGGCTCAAAAGAACAAACACTATTATTAGAAGCAGAACTAGAAAAATATATAAACTACAATGAAAGCCAAAACAAAGAAACACTAGTACAATACAAAATCAAAGAAAAAATGGAATACGAAAAAGACAATTACATTCCAGTCAAAAACAGTGAAACAACCATCGAATTAAAAGAAATCGACGGTAAATATCCCTATGACGTAAAAATAGTTGAAACAAACAATAACAGCAATCAAATCAACTATGAATACAACAAAAACGACGGAAAAGTAACAATAAAAACAAACAAAAAAATAGCAGATGAATACACAATTATATGCTATTACAATACATATACAGAAGAAAAAGAAGAAAAAGACCTATCAATTCAAATATCAGCAAAAGCAGAACTAGAAGCAGAAAATGAAATAACAATAGAAGCACAAAAACAATTAGAAACAGTAGCATCTGAAAATATAGGAACAATAACCTCAATAAATCATGAAACACAAGAAATATATAACGGTTACATAAAATCAAACCAAATAAATGGAACAAACTATAGTACACAATATAAAGAACAACAAGAAATCTTCATCAGCAAAAAAGAAGCACAAGAAAACTTAGAAATAAAAGAAAATAGTACAATTGAAGATTACAACCTAGTATACAAATCAAGCAAAATAAACAAACAAAACATAGAAAAAATATTAGGAGAAAACGGAACACTAGAAATCTTAGATAGTGAGGGAAACCAACTAGCTATTATTAACCAAGAAACAAATTGGGAAGAAGATGAAAACAAAACAATAATCTATGAAAACGAACCAAATGAAATAACAATAAAAACAAGCAAAATCCAAGACATAGGAACACTACAAATAGAAAACACAAAAGAAATCAAAAGTGAAATGAAAAACACAAACGCAAACATAAAAACAACAAACCAAATAACAAGAATAAACAAAGAAGAAACATACACAGACACAAACGAAAACACAACAACAATAAAAGAAGCAAAAACAAACATACAAATGAACATAAACAACAACGAATGGACAAACAAACAACAAAACGAAATCACATTTGACATAAACCTAAACGCAAATACAGCAAAAGACAATATGTTCAAAAACCCAGAACTAAAAATCGAACTACCAAATGAAGTAGAAAAAGTAATAATACAAAACAGTAGCATATTCCATGAAAACGGACTACAAATAAAAGAAACAACAGTAGAAACAAACGAAAATGGAAACCAAGTAATAACCACAAAACTAGAAGGAGAACAAAACCAATATAGTGAAAACGCAATAGAACTATCAACAGACGTAAAAATAACAGCAACAATCATTCTAAAAAAAGACATAGAAAACACAACAACAAATATTCAACTAGCATACACAAACCAATACACACTAGATGGTGGAACAGAAACAGGAAACAAAGAACTACCATTAAAAATAGAAAGCTACAAAGAAGAACAACCAACATTTACAGAACAAACAGAACAAAACTACCAAATAGCACAAGAAAGCAAACAAGCAATAGAAGGGTTAAAACTAGAAGTAGCAACAACAGCAGAAGAAACAATATATGAGGGAGAATACGTAAAAAACAACATAAAAATAACAAACACAACAGAAAATAAAATGGAAAACGTAAAAGTAATAGCAAACATCCCAGAAGGAGTTACATACGCCGAATTAGAAGCAGAATACGAAAAAACAACAGGAAAATACGAATACCACCTAAAACCAGAAACAAAACAAAAAGAAATAGAAATAGGAACACTAAAACCAGGAGAAACTATTACCAAATACTACGAAGTAAAAGCAAATGACTTACAAGAAGGACAAAACCAAAAAGAAATAGAAACAACAATAAAAGCATATGTAGGAGAAACAGAAAGTGAAACATACCAAACAACAAACACAATAAAACCAGCAAAAGCAAAGATATTCTTAGGTTCATTCCTAGGAGTAACAAAAAACCAATGGATATACAACATACTAGTAAAAAGTGAAAAAGACCAAGAAGTAGAAATAAAATTAAAAGCACCAAAAGAATTCACACTAGAATACATAGTAGAAAGAGAAGAAGGAAAAAAATTCGACTTAAATCAAACTACTAATATAGCAAATGACAACACAATAACAGTAAAAATACAAACAAACAAAGAGCACCTAATAGCAGGACGCATAGAACGTTTAGCAACTACACCAGAAACAACTGCCTCAAAAATAGAACTAACAGCAACAGCAACAGCAACATTAGATGGAACAACTTACAAATCAAACGAAAATCGCATAATGTATGGATACGAAAACATAGAAGTAGACATGAAATCAAGCAACGAAGGTGAAGAAGTAAAATATGACGAAGAAATAAACTATGAATTAACAATAACAAACACAGGAAGAACAAACCTAGACAACGCACTATATTCAGCAATACAAATAAATGTAGCAGACTTTTTACCAGAAAACGTAAAACCAATTAGTGTAACATATGACAACTGGAAACAAGAAAAAATAGAACAAAAAGAAGGTGGATACAAACTAACAAACAACTTCGAAAAACAAGAAGCAATAACAGAAGAAATCTATGAAGCAACAAAAAATGAAAACAAACTGCCAGACATAAACCTATATCTAACAATACCATATGGAGAAAGTTCAAAAATAAACATAAAAACAACAGCAAAAGCAGTATTTGAAAAAACAAAAGTAGAAAACAGTGCAACAATTACAGGAGAACTAATAAAAGAAAAAACATCAAACGTAGTAACACACACAATATTACCAATAAACAATGAAGAACAAATAGAAAATCCAGGAGAAAAACCAAGCAATCCAGAAAATCCTGAAAACCCAGGAGAAAAACCAAGCAACCCAGGAGAAACCCCAGAAAATCCTGAAAACCCAAGTAGCACAAACAACAGTATATCAGGAGTAGCATGGTTAGACCAAAACGAAGATGGACAAAGACAAACAGGAGAACCACTACTAAATGGTATAAAAGTAATACTACTAGATACAAAAGATGCAACAATAGTAAAAGAAAGCCAAACAGATAACAGTGGAGCATATCGTTTCACAGACGTAAAGGCAGGAAACTATATAGTAATATTCCAATATGACACAAACACATATAGAGTAACAGCATACCAAAAAAACGGAATATCAACAACATCAAACTCAGATGCAGCAGAAAAAGAACTAACACTAAACGGAAATAACATAAAAGTAGGAGTTATTGAAATAAACAACCTACAAACATCAATATCTCACATGGACATAGGGTTAGTACAAAACAAAATATGTGATTTCAAACTAGATAAAGTAATTAGCAAAGTAACAGTAACAACAAAAAACGGAACAAAACAATATGGTTACCAAAACGAAAAACTAGCAAAAGTAGAAATAAAAGCAAAAGAAATAGAAGGAACAACAGTAGTAATAGAATACAAAATAGCCATCACAAACGAAGGAGAAATACCATCAACAATAGGAAAAGTAATTGACTATTTACCAGAAGGACTAACATTCTCATCTGAAATGAACACAAACTGGTCAGCAACAGGAAATGGGCAAATTATAAACACAAGCATATCAAACCAAAAAATAGAACCAGGAAAAAGTGTGGAACTAACATTAATTGCAACAAAGAAAATGACAGCCAACAACACAGGAACATTTACAAATGCAGCAGAAATAGGGGACATAACAAACTCATTAGGAATAAAAGACAAAGATTCAACACCAGCAAACAAAGAAAAAGGAGAAGACGACTATGGGGAAGCAACAATAATAATATCAGTTAGCACAGGTATAGTAGTATACATATCAATAGGAATTGTACTTGTAGCATTAGTAGGAATAGGAATATTCATAGCATCAAAATATGGACTTCTAAAACTAGGAAAAGTCTCACTATTTGGAGCAATTCTAATAGCAGTAATAATCACAGGAGGAATGCAAATAACTTCGCAAGCAGCAATAGCACCAGCAACAGATTACTTCACATTTGTAGGAGATCCAGATGGATACCATGAAAATGGTTATGGAGCTACAGGATTTTGGGGCTCACAAGTAGGAATGGCAAGTTGTGCACAACCAGGAGCAGCAGCAGTAGGAGGAACATTTACAAAAGTAGGAATGTCATATGGTTCAACAAGCAGACAACTTATAAAAAGAGACGATATATCTATAAATATGAGAAAACTAAATGATGACATACAAATGAGAACAACAGGGTCAGAATGTATATTTGGACCATTCCAATTCTATAGTTCAACACAAGGAGACAAAGGATATCAAGTCACAGTAACAAACAGAAATGGAAGCAACATTGGATACACACTATGTGATAGCAACGGAAATGGAACAACACTATCAGGAACAGGAAACCTAACATTCTATATAAAAGTTTCAACATCAAGTTGCAAAGACGGAATAGCAAAAGTAAAAGTCGGAACAAGTAAATCAGGAACAGAAAAATGGCAAATAATAAAACAAGGACATGTATATTACAGCAATCCTAATGGACAAGACGTAATAACAGATTCAGTATTCACAGAAGAATCAAGAGAAGAAGAAATACCAATATACAACGAAAAAGAAATAGAATGGACAAACATAAGAGGAGCAATAGAAGTAATAAAAGTAGATGCAGATAATGCAAACAAAAAACTAGAAGGAGTAAAAATAACAATACAAGTAGGTGGTAGCACATATACACAAACAACAGACGCAAATGGAAGAATCTACATAGAAAACCTACCAGCAAACACAAATTGCTCAATCATAGAAATTGAAAACCCACACTATGGATACAATCCAGACGCAAAAGCAAACACAACAATAGGATCAGGACAAATACTAACATACACACTAACAAACCTAAAACACACAGGAAACTTACTTCTAGAGAAAAAAGACAAAGAAACAGGAAAACCATTAGATGGAATGAGCTTCAAAATTAAAGGAGCACAAGGATACATCATAGTAAAAGACACAAACGGAAACACACAAAGCACAGTTACAGGAACAATCTATGTAGGTGGAATGGAATACACAAGCAATGAAAGTGGAGCAACAGAATTTATAACAGATGCAAATGGAAAACTACAAATATTCAACCTATTAGAAGGTAACTACACAGTAATCGAAACATCAGTAGGAAACAAACACTATGGATACGAAGTAGACGATGACTACATTACATGGACAGCAGATGGAAGCAGTGGAAAAGGACAACAAATACCAGTAACAATAAAAAGACAAAAATCTTATGACACAGAACCAGGAGGAGCAAACGTAGGAAACAACATAACAGTCTACAACGAAAGAAAATATATCAAACTATCAGGATACGTATGGGAAGACATAATAGACGGAAAAACATCAGAAAGGAACGGTCTATTCAAAGATACAGAATCTAAAAATACAGAAAACGGACTAAACTTACCAGACACAAAAGACTTACTATTCAACAACATCGAAGTAAAATTAAAAGATAAAACAACAAACCAAATAGTACAACACGACAAAACAGGTCAAGAAATGAAACAACTAACATCAAAACTAGACCAATATTTAGACGTTGGAAACAATGGAAACGGAGAATACCAATTTGTAGACATATTAAAAAGAAATCTAGATAAATATTATGTAGAATTCGAATATGATGGACTAACATACACAAATGTAGTACCAAATACAAGTAAAAACAATGGATCAAAAGCAGCAGAAAGCGAACAAGAAAGGAATCAATTCAACGAAAACTTTGCAATAGTAGAAGGTTCTGGAAGAAATACAGGAATAACAAAAGACAGCAATGGAACAAAAAAACATGACCTAACATACACAATCAACGAAGCAGAACACACAGCAAAACTAAACAGCCAAGGAGAATACCAAAACATAAACAACGAATACATGACACAAAACAAAATTGGAAACTATCCAATAACAGCAAACACAGAAGCGGCATCATTTAACCTAAAAGACCACTATGTAGCAGGAGAAGAAGAACTTCGATTTGTAAACCTAGGACTATATAAAAGAGAACAACCAGACATAGCATTAATAAAAGACATACAAAACGTAAGACTAGCAGTAAATGGATATGAACACACATACACATATGACCAAAGGTTTGTAAACGCAGGAGAATACGGTGGAGAAGGCTTCAATGTAGGAGTTAAATTTGGAAGCAAATATGGAAACATGACATACACAAGACCTGTATACAAATCAGACTATGACTACATAAACGAAAACAACAAAGACAAAGAATTAAAAGCATATATAACATACAAAATAACAATGAAAAACCAATCATCAAGCCTAAACGTCCAGGTAAACAGTCTAAGTGACTACTATGACAGCAGATACGAATTAATAAATGTAGGAACAAACCTAGACGAAAAAGGAAATGTAAATGGAGAATTAGCACATAGCGAAACAAGCTACAACCAAGAATACACAAAAATGACAATAGACAACAGCAAAAACAGCAAAATACAAGCACAAAAAGAACAAACAATATATGTACAATTCAAACTATCAAGAGAGCAAGTAGCAACAATATTAAAAGACAAAAACGTTGGAGAAAAAGCAGATACAAATGGTCTATTAAACAACATAATAGAAATAACATCATATTCAATATTTGATGGAGAAAAGAGATATGCTGGAATTGACGAAGACTCTAACCCAGGAAATGCTACACCAGAACAAGAAAACACATACGAAGACGATACAGACAAAGCACCAGCTTTGCAATTAGAAGTAACAGACGCAAGAGAACTGGAGGGAAAAGTATTTGAAGACCAAGTAGTAGCAGAAAATGGGCAAAATCCAAACAAAGTAATGACAGCAAAAATAAGAACAGGAAGTGGAGCCTATGAAGAAGGAGAAAAAGGCATCCAAGGAGTAGAAATAACACTTACAGAAAACACAGGAAGTGGAAAAATATATCAAACTAAAACTGACGAAAACGGAGATTTCTACATATCAAATTACATACCAGGAGACTATACACTAACATATACATGGGGAGATAAAACATACCAAGTACAATACTACAAAGGAACAGTATATGACAGCACAAGAAACCAAACAAACAAAAAATGGTATAAAGAAAATGTAGAAAAAAGATTAACAGACGCAACAGACAACTACAACAAAGAACAAGAAGCACCAAAAGGATCAAGACTACAAATTGATGAAGAAATAAAGAAAAACAACAAAGACACAAACGGAAAAATAACAAGAACAAAAATGGAATCTACAACACCTACAATGGGTCTAGGAGTAGAATACGAAGACATATACACAGCATCATCAGGAGACAAATACACATATAGAGTAAAAAATGTGGACTATGGTATCATTGAAAGAGCAAAACAAGACATACAACTAGAAAAACGTGTAAAATCAATGAAAGCAACACTAGCAAACGGACAAGTAATAGTAGACCTAAAAATTGACGAAAACGGTAATATCACAGGACAAAGAGACAGTATAAGCTACATGAAACCAGACGAATTTAACAATGGATTCATCAAACTAGAACTTGACAACGAGTTAATCCAAGGAACAAAAATAGAAGTAGAATATGGTATCAAAGCAACAAACATAAGCGAATTAGACTATATGTCAGAAAAATTCTACAAATATGGAATAGTAGACGGCAAACTAGTAACAATAGAACCAACTGGAATAATAGACTACCTAGATAGAGAGTGGGCATTTGACAGTAGCAACAATCCAAACTGGACCGTAATCGAAAAACAAGAAGAACTAGAAAAATTAGTATATGAAAACGTATACAAAAACGAAGACACAAAAATAAACGAAAAAACAATACTATACACAGAAGCATTAAAACAACAACTAGATCCAGGAAAATTTGCAGAAGTAGGACTAAAAGTATCAAAAATAATATCATCAACAGACGAAATTTCACTAGACAACGAAACAGAAGTTGTAGAAACAAACAAACCAGGAGGAGCAAAAACACAATCAACACCAGGAAACTACGTACCAGGAGCAGGACATACAGAAGCAGATGATAGTATGGCAGAAACAACAATAGTAACACCAGCAACAGGAGAAAACAAAAACTACATCATACCAGCAATAACTGGAATAACAGCATTTATCACACTAGCAGTAGGAGTAATCTTCATCAAGAAAAAAGTAATGTAAGAGAGAAATAGGATTTAGGAGCAATTCCAAATCCTATTTTTTTAACTTGCATAATAGAAAAAATATGATATAATATTTGTGCAATAAAAATTACATAATAAAAGGAGAAAGATAGACAATGGAAAACATAAGAAAAACAAAAGAACAAGGAATAACTTTAGTTGCACTTATAGTAACAATAATCGTTTTATTAATCTTAGCAACAATATCAATAGCAGTAATAACAGGAAGAAACGGAATAATAGACAGAGCCAACAGAGCAAAAGAATTGACAAAAATAGAAGAATACAGAGAAGACTTACAACTAATAGGAGAAGGTCTACAACCAGAAAGAGTAATAAACAAACTAACAAGCAAAGAATTTATGGATAGATACCAAGAAAAAATAAAAAAAGATGAAAGATATGAAAAAGTAGAAAGAAAAGACAACGAAACAATAATAGTAACAACAAAAGAAGGATATGTATATAAAATAACAACAGACAAAGTAGAATACATAGGAAAAAAAGGAGAAATAATCACACCAGACTTACAAGAAAGTGACATAGACTTTAAAGCAGAGCCATCTGAATGGACAAACCAAGATGTAATAGTAGAAATAGAAAAGCAAAACAAAGAAATAGAAAATTACACATTACAATACTCAACAGACGCAAAAACATGGCACAACTACACAGAACCAATAACAATGGAAAACAATGGAGCAATATACGCAAGATTAATAAACGATATAGGGGAACCAGGAAAATATGCAACAGGCAACATCCAAAATATAGACAAAGAAATACCAATAGTAGAAAATAACACAAATGGAGGAACTTATAGAATATTAGCTGACAATGAAACAACAGCAGTTACAACAACATTAACAGCAAGTGACGAAGGAGACAGTGGACTAAACATATTACAATATCAATATTCAACCTCACAAACAATACCAGACGACAACGACACCAACTGGAAAAACTTTACTAATGGAGAAGAAATAACTGAGGCACTAACAGGAGGAACATACTACCTATACACAAAAGTAACAGACAACGCAGGAAACAGAGCACCACAAACACAAGAAACACAAGCCTATACAATAACTTACCAAATAAAATATGATGCAAATGGAGGAACAGGAGAACCAGAAGAACAAACCAAAACACATGGAATAAACTTAAAATTAAGTGAAACACAACCAACAAGAAGCTTTTATGAATTTTCAGGTTGGTCAACACAAAGCACAAGTGCAGTAGCACAATACCAACCAGGAGGCGAATATGACCTAGATTTAGCAAAAACACTGTATGCAGTATGGGGAGAAAACCCAGCAGTAGAAATCACAACACAACCAACAGCAGCAACAGTAGTAGCAGGAAACAACGTAACATTCACAACCCAAGCTACAGGAAATGGAGAACTAAGCTACCAATGGTATTATAAAACCAGCAGTACAGGAGAAGGAACAGCAATTCAAGGGGCAACATCGCCTAACTACACATATACAAGTGCAATAGGAGACAATGGAAGATATTTATACTGTATAGTAACATCAACAGTAGGATCAAGTACAAAAACAGAAACAACAGATGCAGTACTCCTAACAGTACAACCAGCAAACTACAGCATTGTAAACTCAGGAATAACAACATATTACACAGATTTAGCAACAGCGCATGCAGGAGCAGTTTCAGGAGGAGGAGCAACAGGAGGAGGAACAATAACAGTAATACAAAACGTTGCAGACAACTCAACAGTTGAAATCAATAAAGTAATAACACTAAACATGAACGGAAAAACAATAACAAGACAAGAAGCAATCTATACCTCACAAGATGGAACAGCAAACTTAACAATAACAGGAGGGGGAACCATAACATCACGAGTAAGAGTACTTATGCACCCATCAGGAACAATAACAGTTAATGGAACAACACTTGTTTCACCTAACAGTGCAACTATTGCAACAGGAATTGGAAACTTCTACTTTAAATCAGGAACAATACAAACAAAAACAAATGGAGTTATTATGGCAGGAACAGGATATATAGAAATGTCTGGGGGAACTATAAAAGATGCATCAAATCCAACAGAAGGATATATGAAAGTAGCAGTAAACTATGGAGGAACATTTAAAATGACAGGAGGAACAATAACAACAAGCAACGCTAATGGTATAAGAGTAATGAATGGAACGTGTACAATGACAGGAGGAACAATAACATCAAATTATTATGTTGGCTTTCAATCAGACGGAGGAACTAGTACAATTACAGGTGGTACAATAACAGCTAATGCAGCTAATAATCAAGGAAGAGCAATTGAAATAGAAGGAGGAACAGTGAACTTTGGTTCTAATTCATCAGCCAAAAGCACAACAAACCCAGCTGTAACAGCGACAGGATATGGAGTCAATGTTATAAAAGGAACATTCAACTTTTACAATGGAATATTAAAAGGGATTGTCAAATCATGCAATGGAACGATTTCAGGAAAAAGAAGTGGAGCAACCCTAAGAAACAATATAAAAAGTGGAAGTTATTACACTGCATATTATCAATAAAAAAGAAAAGAGGAAATACAATGAAAAACAAAAAAAGCATAATAATCATAATAACAATATTGATACTAATAGGACTAATAGTAATAATAGCAACAAACACTAAAAACAACAAAAAAGAAACCAACAATAACAACACACCAACACAAAACGAAAACAAACAAAACACAAACAACCAAAATAGCAAAACAGTGGACACAAATCCCAAAATACAAGAAATACAAGAAAAAATAAACAACCAAGAAAAGACAATAAAACAAATACAAGACGAAATGACCCCATTAAATGAGAAACAAGAGGAACTAATGGTAAACCAAAAAACAGAAGAAAACAACACAGTAACAAATAACAAAGACCAAAAAAAGCAACAATTAGAAGAAATACAAAAACAAATAAATGAAAAACAAGAAAAACTAAGTCAAGAAATGCAAAAAATAAACAAACTATACGAAGAATATAATGCAATTATAAGCGAAAACACAAGTGGAGTAAACTAATAAAAACATATTTGGGCACATTGAACACTTTTTGGGATAGGTATACCTGAAAAACTCAACATAAAAGAGACATGATTTCATGTCTCTTTTGTTAATGTAAAAAATGTAACAAAATTGTAAATAAAACTTAATAAAACGACACAAAATGCCTGAAATGAGCATCCGTAAAGGCATAGAAATCACCTAAAAATAATGGAAAAACCTACTATTTACAAAGAAAGAAAAAAATAGTATTGTAAAATAGAAGAATTATAGTAGGAGGCTAACATAATATGGAAAAGGTAATCCAGAAAATCACTGCAACTTTTATGAACAAAAAAAGATGTGGCATAAAAAGAACACTAAAATGCCATAAATTTTTAATCATACCAATTTTGTTCTTTTTAATCTTTATAATTAATGGATTAAACAATACTTATGCTGCAACTATTACATACAAAGATTGGAGTGCCATAAATAATATAGATAACAATTATTCACATTCCACATTATTTTATAGTAACTCTACACAAATAAAAATTTTAAGAAATGATGGAACAGTATCTTGGAGCACACAAAATGGTATTAGAGTACCTGAGATATATCTATATACTGGTCAACAAGCAATACTACAAATAACAAACTGTGCTGTTGACAAAAATGGTAGAAGTTTAGATGTTGTAATAAAACTGACAAATGTAAATGTATGGAGAAGAGCAAGTGATCATAGAGTAGGTTTAGCATTTACAAAAACAGACTTTTGTAATTCACAAGAGAACCCTGTCCCTAACAATGGATACAATTATTCTAGACCAATAGCTAGAGGAGAACTAATAAAATTTTCTTTACGTGCAAGATTTGCTGATTGCAACTTTTCTATGACATATTATGTTTCAGATACCTATAATTACAACAAAAGCACAAACAGAGACAGTGGAGTTTTAGCAGGAATCACTAATGTAAATGGTTTCTATTATGACTTAGATGTTGTAAATAATACAGGAACGTGTAGAAATCAATTTTTAGGTGGAAATGAAGGACTAGTACCAAATACAGGAAACTCAACAATTTATTATAATAAAAATAGAAAATCTGGTAAATACCCAGCAACATTACAAGAATTATCAAGAGGAATTGCAGTTCAAAGAGATGGGGGATTAATCACAGATGGTATTTGGTATAAAACATCTATATTTATTACTGCCACTAATTTAATTAATTCTACATATAGTTTCAGATATGGAGGAACAGGATGTGGAATGGGATTTAACTTCATGTCACCATACCCTTATCAAATAACAGAACCAACAAAAACAGTTAGCAAAGAAAAAGTAAAAGAACAAGAAAAATTCACATATACAGTATCACAATACATACCAAATAACTATTATGGAACATTAATAGGTTTCAATCAAATATATCCAAACTTATACAAAGACACACACTATTCAAACATAAAAATTACAGACACTATAGACGAAAACATATCAATAGCAGGAAATATTAATATTACAAACGAAAATGGAGAAAACAAAACAAGTTATTTTGATATTACAACATCAAACAATGTAGTTACAGCAACTCCAAAAAGTGCAATGTTAAACAAAGTAGAATTTTACGCCCACAGATATAATGTAAACATTCCAGTATCAGTAAAAGCCCAAACAGGTCAAAAATTAATAGACACAAATTACGTAACAAACAAAGCAAGCACAACATATACAATCAATAACCAAACAAAAACACTAGAATCAAATATAGTAAAAACACCATTATACTATACAATTACAACTAGTATAAAAAACGGAACAATAACACCTACCACAAATATAGACATACACAATGACAAAATAGTTGAATTCACACCAGATGATGGCTATTACGTTAGTTCAGTTATTGTAGATGGAGAAGAACAAGATGTAACAAAATATTATGATGGAGGAAGCATAGAATTTTTAGATGTAACACAAGACCATAGTGTTATAGTTGAAACAAAAGCATATGATTATATACAAGTAATAAAAATAGATAGTGACAATGAAGAGATTTTAACAAATGCAAGATTCGTCTTAAAAAATCTAGACACAGGAAAATACAAAACAGGAGGAATTAACTCAGTAACAAACAGAGGTTGGTCAGACACAATAGAAGAAGCAACATCATACAAATCAGGAGACAAAATAGTAATAGACAGAACAGAAATGGGAAGATACCAATTATATGAAGTACAAGCACATAGCAAATATTATCAACCATGTAGCAAAACAGAAGAGGGAAAACTAACAGTAGGAGACATTATTAATATAAGTTTAGGAAACCCAGTAAGTGTAACAATACAAAACCAACCAAGAGGATACCTAGTAATTAACAAAACAGATGAGACAACAAAAAAAGAACTAAACAACACAAGATTTATAATAAAAAAACAAAACACAGACGAATATGCCAAAGGAGGAAAAGGAACAGAACCAGTAACATGGACAACCAACATAAATGAAGCTACATACTATAAACCACAACAAGAAATATGTTTTGAAGAAAATCATATATGTGAACTATATGAAGTACAAAGAGAAAACGATTCATATGAATTTTGTAGCATAGAAGAACCATTAAAAATAGAAAACCCAATACAAATACAATATAGGAAAACCATAAATTTAAACATAACAAACAAAAGAAAATATGTAAAAATATCTGGTTATACATGGGAAGACTTTCCATCAACAAACAAAAACAATGGTTATGATGATTTATACAATACAGCAGTTGCACCAGACAAAAAAGTTGCAAACATAGAAGTAAAAGTAAAAGACGCAAATGGAAATATATTAAACACAAGAGCAGATGGACCAGCAGTAGCAACTACAAATCAATTAGGAGAATACCACTTCAAAGAAATAGAAATAGAAGAACTAAAAGACGGAGCTTACTTAGAATTTACATACAATGGAATGGCATATACAGCAGTAACAGCACATCCAAACATAAGTAATGGAAGCAAAGCAACAGAAGAAACAACAAGAGATGAATTTAACAACAAATTTGAAAAAATAATAAAAGGTCAAGCACTAGGAAACAAAGGAGAAATAGACATAAAATACAACAAAACTAATTATACCTCGACCTTAAACTACGAAGGAGGAGTATATGGTTACAATGGGCAAAAATACCCAATAGCACAAATGGCACAAAAATATGAAATTATAGCAGACACTAAGCAAAACGGATTTTTAGGACAAGATAGATTTGAATTAGAAGATATCTATACAAAAGAAATAGAAGAAATAGAAAATATCAATTTAGGATTACTAGAAAGAGCAAGACCAGATATAAGTCTAGTAAAAGACCTAGAAACAGCAAAAATAAACATAAATGGAAAAGAGCATATTTATAGATATGCAGATAGATTTAATCCAGAATGTTATGAAGCAATAGGAGGAAATGGATTTAACATTAGTCCACAAGTAAAATTTGGTTCTAAATATGCAAGTATGTCATATACAAGAGCACTATACTCATCAGACATTTACTATAAAGACAGTCCAGACAAAGAAGACAATAAAGAACTAAGAATAGCTTTAACCTACAAAATTGGTATAAAAAATGCATCAGGAACATTAACAGAAGTGATAAACGAGATAGACGACTACTATGACAAAAAATACGAAAACGATAAAAACAAAATATCAATAGGAAGAGAAATTCAAGCAAATGGAGATATAAAAGAAGCAAGCAAACTAGACTATGAATTTGTAAATTTTGAAAATGACAATTACTATAAAATAAAAATAAAAAACATGAATTTAGAAATAGAACCAACACAAGAACAATACATTTATGTGCAACTAGAAGTAAAAGAAGATAAAATAATCGAATTATTAACAAATGCCACAAAACTAGATAACATAGCAGAAATAAGTTCATATACAAACAAAGAAAATGGAAAACTATATGCAGGAATAGACATAGACTCCGAGCCAGGAAACATAGAAATAGGAAACACAACAACTTATGAAGATGATACAGACAAAGCACCAGGACTATTACTACAATTACAAGAAGAACGAAGAGTAAAAGGAACAGTATTTTTAGATAATACAGCAAAAGAACTAAAAACAGGACAAATCAGGCAAGGAGATGGAATATACAACAAAGATGAAGAAAAAGGAATTCCAAACATTACAGTTACAATAATAAATGCACAAACAGGAAAAACACTAAACAAATATAATGAAACAAAAAAACAATGGGAACCAGCAACAGTAACAACAAACGAAAATGGAGAATACTATATAGGAGGAATTGTCCCAGACAACTACAAAGTAATCTACACATGGGGTGGACAAAAATACCAAGACACAGATGGTCAAGAAAAACAAATAACAGTACAAGACTATAAAGGAACAATATACAAAGACCTAGACCGAGAAAGCAACTTAGAATGGTATAAAACTACCAAACCAAGATATTCAGATGCAATAGACAATTATGACAAAGACCAAAATTTGCCAAAAGGTTCAAGAAAACAAATAGACAATCAAACCAAAATAATAACAAATGCCAACAAAGAATCAATAAACAACATTGGAGGAGAAATACAATTACAAAATGGAAACAAAGTAGAAGTAATCACAAAAATGGATTCCACAACCCCAGAATTTAGAGTTAATATAGAATACTCAAATACAGACACAGACTACAAAAATGAATATGAACAAGAAGAAAACGGAAACCTAAAAATGAATGGTCAATATGTAGTAAAAACTAAAGAACATCAAAACTATATACAAAACATGGACTTTGGAATAGTAGAAAGAGCAAGACAAGCCTTATCACTAGAAAAAAATATAAAAACAGCTAAATTAACAGCAGCAAACGGTTTAATCCTAAGTGATGCACAAATAACAGAAGATCCAGAAACAGGAGAAAGAAAAATAAAAGGAATAGCAAAACACGCAGTATACATACCAAACAAAGATGAACAAAGAGGAGAAATAAAATTTGAAGTAGATTCAGAAATCGTACAAGGTGCAAAATTAGGAATAAAATACAACCTAAAAGTTACAAATGTAAGCGAATTAGACTATAACAACAAAAACTATTACATATATGGAGAAGGAGAAAAATACACACCAAACAACAACGAACTAGTAACACTAAAAGCAAACAGCATAATAGACTATTTAGACAACAGATTAGCAACAGACGAAAACCTAAATGAAGTAGGAGAAATAATACAAGACATCAATAAAAAGAATGAATTAGTAAACCAAGGACTACTTGGAAAAGAATTACTAAAAACATTAAAAAACACAACAAGAATATTAGTAATAGAGGAAAACAAAGATAGTGAGAAAAGCAAAGAACTACTAAAAACACTAAAACCCCCAATAGATGGAAAAACACAATCACAAAGTATAGCAAAAATTACAATAGACAATTACAAACTATTAGCAAACAACAAAGAAAATATATTAGTAAACAATGCAGAAATAATAAAAGTAAGCAAAACAGGTGGCTCATCACTAATAACAATCCCACGGAAACTACATACCAAACACAACAAAGCACGAAATGGACGATGACCAATCAGAATCTGTATATGTAATACCACCAACAGGACTAAAATATGACTACATAGCTTACACTATGCTTGTCATCAGTAGCTTAGGAATACTAGTATGTGGAGTAATCCTAATCAAAAAATATGTACTAAAATAAAATTTTGGGCATAAATGGGACAGGCACCGAATAGCCAATTTGGGCATAAATGGGACAGGCACTGAATGACCTTTTGGGTAACTCAAAACCTGTCTTATTTTTGCCTAAAAGGACTATTTGGAGCCTTTTTAGCTATTTTATATCTGACAAACTATGTCTAAAAGGGGAACAACAGTGCCTGTCCCAAATGTGCCCAAATGTGAATTGTAACAAAATTGTAAATAAAATTTAATAAAACGACACCAAAAATCACAAAACGAGCATCCGTAAAGGAATAGAAGCTAAGAAAAAATAATGGAAAAACCTACTATTTACAAAGATAGAAAAAAATAGTATTGTAAAAATAGAAGAATTGTATTAGGAGGCTAACATAATATGAAAAAGTCAATAATAGTAATAGGTATAATTTTAAGTACAATACTTGCAATTAGCTTAATAGAAGCAGGAATTGTATCAACAACCGAAATAACAGGAAAAACGCAAAATTACAATATAGATCAACAAGAACAAATAACCATGCGGAATAGAACAAAATATTGAAAAATACATTGAATTAGAAAACAATCAAGTATTATTACAACAAAAAATTTCAATAAATACGAATAAAAATGAAATAAAAAAAGAAGAGGAAAAACTACAAATAAAAATCCCAAAACTCCAAGAAAAGGAACCAGAAAATGTAGTTATATTAAGTGATGGAGAAATACTAGAAAAACAATACTATACTTATGATGCTCAAAATATAGAATTAAATATACAAACAACAAATAAAAATACAAAAACATACAAAATAATATACAACTACAATGAAGCAACTATAAATGAAGAAAACATAGAATTATCAACAAAAGCAACAACAAAATTTGAGAATATAGAAAAAGAAATAGAAGCAGAAAACAAACAAGAAATTACACTACAACCAACAGGAGAAAAAATATCAATTGAAGGAGAAATAACAAAAGAAGTATACAAAGGTTATCTATATGAAGCAAAAGAAAACGAAACAATATATAAAGAAAACTACATACTAGAAGTATCAAGCACACAAAATGCAGAAGAAGTAAATATAAATAGGGAAAAAGAAACATATACAAATTACTTAAATGACGAAGAACAAACGAAAAGAGAAAATGACACAAAACAAAGCACATACTTCAAACAAACAACAATAAACAAAAAGCAAATGCTAAACATCCTAGGAGAAGATGGGGTAATTACAATAAGAAATGCACAAGATGAGCCAATAGAACAAATAACAAAAGCTTCAGAAGAAGACGAAAATGGAAATGTAATAATAAAGTACGAAAACCAAGACACAAAAGACATCAAAATAATTACAACAACACCAAAACAAATAGGACAAATAAAAATACAAAACAAAAAGGCAATTGACAGCAAAATACAATATAACAAACAAGAAATAGAACAATTTGAAAACTTAGAAAGCACAATAAAAGCAGGTGAATCAACATGCATATTACAAATGAAACTATTAAACACAAAATCAGAAGCCAAAATAAATATGGAAAAAGCCGAACTATCAGCAATGAAAGAAAACCAAAATGTTCAAATAATGGTAACATTACTAGCAAACACAAACCAGTATGACCTATACAAAAATCCAACAATAAACATGATATTACCAAAAGAATTAAATGTAAACATAAAAAGTATAACACAATTAAATTTCGAAGAACAAATGACAATAAAAAATGCATGGATAAAAGAAGAGGACGACGGAAAGAAAAAATTAACAATTAGTTTAGAAGGTGAACAAGAAGAATATATAAAAAGCCTAAATGAAGGAATTCAAATTTCAATTGTTGCAGACATAAAACTACCAAACACAACACTACCTAAAGAAGAAAACATAGAACTATATGTAACAAACGAAAACCAAGAAGAAGAGACAAAAACAAGCTATCCAATCAAAATTACATCTAAATATGGAGTACTAGTAATAAACCAAACTCAAGACAAACAATCAATAGATGATGAAGAAGTAGAAATAGAATTAAATGCATATTCAAACGAAGAAACTAAAACAAGAACAACAAAAATAATTAATAACTATGAAAATGCAATAACAAAAGTATCTATAATGGGAGAAATAATAGACGAAAAACAAGAAATGGACATAAGCTTCCAAGATATTAAGATGCCTGAAAACAAAAATGCAAAAATCTATTATTCAGAAGATAACAACCAATGGACAGAAAACATAGAAGAAGTAGAAAAAATAAAAGCATATAAAATCGTATTAGAAGATGAAATACAATCAGGAGACAACATAGACATTGGTTACACATACAACATATCAGAAAACTTAAATGCTGGAAGCACAAGCTATATTAAAAACACACTAGAATATGAAAACCAAAACAACACAGAAAAAACAATATCAAATATCAAATTCATAACTAAAAACGAAAAAATAAATATGTTCCAATCAGCAACAACAGAAGAAGAAAATGGAATGAAAATAGAAGTCTCAGCAATAACAGGAAGCAATTATCTAAAAGAAAATGACACTGTAAAAGAAGGACAAGGAATTAGATACAAAATACGTGTAACAAACCAAACAGAAAAAGAAATGACAAACCTTATGCTAGAAGCAACAAATACAAATGCAATATACTATGACTTAATTGAATATGAAGAAGAAGTAGATTTAGTCCAATATACAAAATACAAAATAGAAGAAAACGAAAAACTAACATCAAAACAATTAAAAATAGAAACTTTAGAACCAGGAGAAACAAAAGAAGTAAGCTACCAAATTGCTGTAAAAGAAGTAGAAAATGAAAATGAAACATTAACAGGAGAAATAAAAATAACAGCAGATAATTACAAAGAAAAAATTATTAAAAACATAGAAAATAAAATAGAAAAATCTGAAATAAAAGCAACACTAAAATTTCTATATTCAGAAGATGTAACAACAGCTGAAGGATCAGGAGTTCCTCTATTAATAAGTGTAAAAAATCTATCAAACCAAGAGTTGCAAGACACCATAGTAGAAATACCATTAGCAGAAGGAATAGCAGATTTTACAGAAGATGACCTATTTATATCAGGAGAAGAGCCATATCAATATATAGAAACAAAAAACAGAGTAATAAGATTTAAAATACCTAAAATAGAAGCAAAACAAACAATAGAAGTCACAATAAAACCAAAAGTAGACCAAATAGATATAAATAAATCAGAACAAATTATTTCACAACATGTCAAAGTAATAAACAATGAAAAAGAATACATATCAAATGACATAGAAAGAAAAATAAGTCAAACAAGAGTAGAAATAATAGCTGAGCAAACAACAAACACGAAAGAAAATAAAATAAAAAGTGGAGATCAAATTATATTCACATTCAAAATTCAAAATAAAGGAACACTAGCAAAAGACATTTCAATTGAAGACCAAATACCTTATGGATTAAAAGTAAACTCTGCAATACTTAAAACAAAAGAAAAACAAGAAGAAATACCACATGAAAACAATTTATTAATAACAGGAACACTAATAAATCCAAATGAAACAATAGAAGTAGAAATAAATACAACAGTAGATGCAAAAGCAATGATACAGCAAGAAATAGAAAATTATATAAAAATAGGTGGATTACATATAGATACAACAAGCAACAAAGTTTCATTCTTCATCGAACAAGATGAAGAAGATAAAGACAGTAACAACGATGACAATAAAGATGACGACAATAATAATGATGATAACAATGATGATAATGATAATCCAAAATTAACAAATGGAAGCATATCAGGAATAGCATGGATTGACACAAACGCAAATGGAATGCAAGACATTGAAGAAGCAAAAATACCAAATATGCAAGTATGGTTGATAAATGAAGAAACAGGAGATAACTACCAAGAAAATACAAAAGAAGATGGAAGTTACATATTCGAAAACATAAAAAAAGGAAACTATATAGTTATGTTCCAATATAACACAAAAAAATATACAGTAACAACATATCAAAAAGAAGGAGTTCCACAAAATATCAACTCAGACGTTATGGAAGGAAAAATGAAACTACAAGATAAAGAATTAACAATTGCTAAAACAAAAACAATAGCAATAAATTCAAAAAATCTAGAAAACATAGATGCAGGATTTGTAGATGCAAAAGAATTTGACTTAAAAATAGACAAAACAATTAACAAAGTAACAGTAGGAACAAATAAAGGAACAAAAGTAATTGCATATAATCAAACCAAACTTGGAAAAGTAGAAATAGACGCAAAACAAATACAAAACAGCAATATTACAATAGAATATAATATAGCAATTACAAACCAAGGAAAAGTTGCAGGATATGCAAACGAAATTATAGATTATTTAAAGACATAACATTTACAAAAGACCTAAACAATTCATGGACAAAGCTAAAAGATGGTTCAATTAGTACAAAAGAACTATCTAACCAAATAATAAATCCAGGAGAAACCAAAAACATAACATTAACAGTTAGCAAAAAAATGACAGAAGAAGATACTGGAACAATAACAAATAACGCAAAAATAAGTAAATATAGCAGTGATTATACAGCTCAAGATATAAATACAAAAAATAATGAAAGCCAAGCAGAACTAATAGTATCAATAAGAACAGGGCGCATAGTAATGTATACAATTTTAAGCATTACCATTATAGCAATAATGGCAATAGGAGTATATACAATCAAAAAAGAAGTTTTATAAAACAGCAAGAAAGGAGAAAAACATGAAAAAATCAAATATAAAAAGCATAATAATAGCAATAATCATAATGCTATTTGCAATATGTATTCCAAACTATTCAAAAGCAGCAACATTTATGCTTAGTGGAAGATATGATGCTACTCAACCTAGGAGAACCAACATAGTAGATGGTATATATAGAGCAATGCGCCAATATGGAGATGCATGGTTAGACACATATCCTACTAGAGACCAACTAAGAAGCACAGGATGGGAATATTGGCCAGTAGACGATAGACATAATGGTTATTTACATTCTATGGTATGGTCAACAGGAGCAACATGTATTGGACATGGTCAACAAGGATCAGGTGGACTAACAAGTGGAAGCCAACGTAGAATTGCTGTAATAGATATAGGAGATAACAATACAGACAAAGAAAAAGATGCCTGGTTAGCATATGCTATATTATATGCTACAAGTCATAATGAACATGATGCAAGTATGCCATTAAGTACAAAAGGACTTTGGGGAACAGAAGCAATAATGACATGGATAGAAAGATTTAAAATACCAGGATTCCATGCACAATTGGGACATCCAACAGGAGGATTTAATGATAAAATACGTTATTACTCATCATATGGAGGACAATATGTTGGGAATGTATATTACAGTAGTGCACAAGAATATGTAAATTCAAGAGATTGGAAAATAAGTTTAAACACAACACAAATGAATAATGATGCCAAAAATGGAACACCAACAAAAGTATTTTGGAGAGACGAACAAACACTAATAGGACCATATCGTTTAGACATTCTTGGAAAAGTAAGCTCAATAACAATGAACTATGTGGATATCAATGGAAGAACACAAAATGTTTCACCACAATGGTATTGTACAACAGAAGAAGGAGAGCTACTACCAATAAGCAATTTAACAAGCTTCTCATCTATTAATAAAATTTATTTAGTATTTAACGGAAAAATGAACATCAAAAAAATAAATAGTATCACATTAAGCCAAGCAAAAGGAACAATAAAAGCAAGACTAGTAGCATCAGAATCAGGAGGAAGTGAGCAAAACCTAGCAATCTTCTATGGAAGAGGAAAAAGCTCACCAAACACAATATCATTACCAGTACCACCACCAACAGTAGTAGTACCAATAAAAAAAGACAAAGACAATGGAGCAATATTAACAAACGCAAGATTTGTACTAAAAAACCTAGACACAGGAAAATACGTAGTAGGTGGGTTAAATTCAATGGCAGCACAAACAGGTTGGTCAGACACAATAGAAGGAGCAACATCATACAAAACAGGAGACAACATAATATTAGACAAAGCAGGAAGATACCAATTCTATGAAGTACAAGCACATAGCAGATTTTACAAACAATGTAGCAAAACAGAAGAAGGAAAACTACAAGTTGGAGATCCATTTACAATGAACATAGGAAACTCAATAAATGTACAATTACAAAACCAACCAAGAGGATACATAAAAATCCAAAAACAAGACGACACAACCAAAAAAGAACTAAACAACACAAGATTCATAATCAAAAAGCAAAATGCAGAAGAATACGCAAAAGGAGGACTAGACGAAGAACCAGCCACATGGACAACCAACATAAAAGAAGCTACTTGGTATGAACCAAAACAAGAAGTATGTTTTGAGCAAAAAATAATATGCCAAATCTATGAAGTACAAAGAGAAAGTGAATCTTACGAATATTGTAGTATAGACCAACCATTAAAAGTAGGAAACCCTGTACAAATAAAATACAGAGAAATAGTAACAGCAATAGTAAACAACAGAAGAAAATACATAAAAATATCAGGATATGTATGGGAAGACTTAACAACAGAAGGCAAAGAAACAGAATATGATGATTTATATGACACACAAATAGCACCAGACAAAAAAGTAGCAAACGTAAAAGTAGAACTAAAAGATGCATCAGGAAACATATTACAAACAAGAGTAGACGGTCCAGCAGTAACAATAACAAAAGAAAACACAGGAGAATACAACTTTAAAGAAATAGAGATAGAAAAATTAAAAGACGGAGCTTACCTAGAATTTACGTACAATGGAATGGCATATAAATCAGTAAAACTAAATCCAGGATTAGAAAATGGAAGCAAAGCAACAGATGAAGTACAAAGAGAAGAATACAATAACAAGTTTGAAAAAATCGAAAGAGGTAAGGCGATAGGAAAACAAGGAGACATAAGTATAAACTATGAAAAAAGTGACAATGAATCAACACTAGACTTTGAAGGTGGAAAATATGGATATCAAGACCAAAAATACCCAGTATCAGAAACTGCAAAAAAATATGAAATAACAGCAAACACAAAAACAAACGGTTTCCTAGGTCAAACAGACCACACATTAAATGATATATACATAAAAGGTCTAGACGAAATGGACAACATCAACTTAGGAATATTAGAAAGAGCAATGCCAGACATGAGTGTAGTAAAAGACCTAAATAATGCAAAAGTAAATATAAATGGAAAAGAACACATATACAACTATGCTGACAGATTTAAACCAGAACTATATGAACAAAATGGTGGAAATGGATATGACTTAAGTCCACAAGTAAAATATGCATCAAAATACAGTTCAATGTCATACACAAGAGCATTATACAGTTCAGATGTTCACTATAAAGAACAAGAAGAAGGAGACCCACTAAGAGTACACCTAACATACAAAATAGGAATAAAAAATGCTTCAAAAACGTTAGTTTCAGTAATAAACGAAATAGATGACTACTATGACGCAAAATTTGAAATAAATCCAGAAAAAATAACAATAGGAAAAGAAATAGAAGCAAACGGAGATGTTAAAGAAACAAGCAAACTAAACTATGAATTCGTAGAATCTAGAAATGACCAATATTACAAAATAAAAATAAAAGACATGAACTTAGAAATCGCACCACAAGAAGAGGGACACATCTACGTACAACTAGAAGTAAAAGAAGAACAAATTGTAGAAATACTAAAAGAAGGAACAAAACTAGACAATGTCGCAGAAATAAGCTCATACTCAAACAAAGAAAATGGAAAAATATATGCAGGAATAGACAAGGATTCTGAACCAGGAAACATACAAATAGGAGACACAAAAACATATGAAGATGACACAGACAAAGCACCAGGAATAATGCTAGTACTACAAGAAGAAAGAAAACTAGAAGGAAAAGTATTTATAGATAGTACATCTAGAGAACTAAGAACAGGGCAAATAAGACAAGCAGACGGAACATACAAAGATGGAGAAGCAGGAGTTACAGGAGTTACAGTAACACTAATAGACACAAAGACTAAGAAAATAGCAAACAAATACAATGAAGCAAAGGAAACATGGGAAATAGCACAAACAACAACAGATGAAAATGGAGACTACTACATAGGAGGAATAATACCAAACGAATACAAAATAATATACACATGGGGTGGACAAAAATACCAAGACACAGACGGACAAGAAAAACAAATAACAGTACAAGACTACAAAGGAACAATATATCAAAACAAGGAAAGACAAAACAACATAGAATGGTATAAAGAAAGAGAACCAAGATATTCAGACGCAATAGACAACTACGATGAAAACCAAAACTTACCAAAGGGATCAAGAAAACAAATAGATAACCAAACAAACATAATAACAAATGCCAACAAAAAGGCAATAAACAACTTAGGAGGAGAAATTGAACTAGAAAACGGAGAAAAAGTAGAAATAATCACACAAATGGACTCAACCACACCAAACTTCAGAGTAAACATAGAATACTCAACCAACCAAACAGACAGCAGTCAAGAATACGAACTAGAAGATGGAAAAATAAAAATGAATGGGCCATATGTAGTAAAAACAAAAGAACACAGCAACTACTTACAAAATATAGATTTTGGAATAGTAGAAAGAGCGAGACAAGCATTAGCCCTAGAAAAAGTTACAAAAAATGCAAAACTAGTAGCAGCAAACGGAAGCATATTAAGCAACGTAATAATAAAAGAAGACTCAGAAACAGGAGAAAGAACACTAGAAGACACAGTAAGACACGTAGTATACATTCCAAAAGACCAAGACGAAAATGGACAAATCAAATTTGAAATAGACAATGAAATAATCCAAGGAGCGAAACTAGAAGTAGAATATGGACTAAAAGTAACAAACATAAGTGAACTAGACTACATAAACAAAGACTATTACATATATGGACAAGGAAAAGAATACACACCAAACAACAACGAAATAGTAACCCTAAAAGCAAACAATATAATAGATTACATAGACAATGGACTAGCAACAAACAAAGACATAAACCAAACAGGAGAAGTATTACAAAATCTAAATGACAAAATGGAACTAATAAAAAAAGGATTACTTGGAGAAGAACTAAAAGACACAGTAAAATCAACAAATAGAATACTACTAATGGGAGAAAACAACAATAATACAGAAAACCCATTATTAAAAGAGCTAAAACCACAAGGAACAGTAGGAGAAAGCACAGCGCAAATCAACATAAAGGGAAGCAAACTTCTTGCAAACAACGAAGAAAACCTACTAGATAATAATGCAGAAATAATAAAAGTAAGCAAAACAGGTGGCTCATCACTAATAACAATCCCACGGAAACTACATACCAAATGAATCAGCACACGAAGTAGATGATGACAGAGCAGAAACAGTATATATAGTACCACCGACAGGACTAGGCGTAGACTACATAGCCTATACCATATTAGCAATCAGTAGCTTAGGAATACTAGTATGTGGAATAATTTTAATCAAAAAATACGTGGCATAATTGGGCATAAATGGGACAGGCACTGAATGACCTTTTGGGTAATTCAAAACCTGTCTTATTTTTGCTTAAAAGGACTATTTGAAGCCTTTTTGGTTATTTTATATCTGACAAACTATGTCTAAAAGGGGAACAACGGTGCCTGTCCCATCTATGCCTAAAAGGGAACAACGGTGCCTGTCCCAAATGTGCCCAAATGTGAATTGTAACAAAATTGTAAATAAAACTTAATAAAACGACACAAAATGCCTAAAACGAGCATCCGTAAAGACATAGAAACTACCTAAAAATAATGGAAAAACCTACTATTTACAAAGATAAAAAAAAATAGTATTGTAAAATAGAAAAATAATAACAAAGGAGTGACATAACATGAAAAACAAACCAACTTTAAAATCTAAAATAAAATACATATTAATATTAGTGCTACTACTATTAAGTGCTGTATTAGCAAGCAAATGGCTACCAAAAAGTAGTCTTGCAAATGATGCAAAAGAAATAGAAATAGAAGCACACCTAGACAAATATATAAACTATGAAATAGAAAAAGATGAAAAAGGAACAATGATAGAATACCAAATAAAACACACTCCTATAGAAGACAACCAAAATAGCCAAATAGAAGTAAAAGTAAATACAATTGACGAACTTTATCCAACCTATGTAAAAGTAATAAACAAACAAAATGGAACTGAGAAAAAAAGCGAATATAATAAAGAAACAGGAACAATAACAATAGAAACAGAAAAACAAAATAACGAATATGTTATAATATGCAATTACAACACATACACAGGAGAAGAAAAAGAAAGAGAATTAACATTACAAGTAAACACAAAAACAACAATAAAACAAGAAAACGAAGAAGACATAGTAAAGGAAGAAAATAAAACATTTAGTGCAAAAATCTCAAAAAATGTAGGGGAATTAACATCAATTGATTATCAAACAGAAGAAATTTATAATGGATACATGAAATCAAACCAAATTAATGAAACAGATTATAATACAACATATAAAGAAAAACAAGAAATTACAATCAGTAAAAAAAGTTATCAAGATAAACTTGAAATAGTAGAAAACAACACATTTAATGAAAACAATTTAATATACAAAAGTACAAAAATAACAAAAGATAATCTAAATAATCTATTAGGAGAAAACGGAGAACTTGAAATATTTAACCAAAACCAAGAATTAATAGAAACAATAAACAAAGACACAAATTGGGAAGAAAATGGAAACTATACTATTAACTATGAAAACGAAGTAGAAGCACTAATAATAAAAACAAGTAAAATACAAAATGAACGGAATATTACTATTAGAACATGAAAAACAAATAAAAGCAGAAATATCAACAATAGAACAAAACCAAATAATAACAAAAACAAACCTAATAGGAATACAAGATAACAGCCAAGTATACAACAAAGATAATGAAAAAACAATAGAAATACAAGATGCAAAAACAAATATAACAATGGACATAAATGAAGAAAAATGGACAAACAAACAACAAAACGAAGTAACATTTGACATACACTTAAACAGTAATACACCAAAAGACAACCTATTAAAAAACCCAAGCATAAAAATAAAATTACCAGAAGAAGTAGAAAAAGTAATAATACAAAACAGCAGTATATTTTATGAAAATGGATTAAAACTACAAGAACCATACACACAAACAGATGAAAATGGGAAACTACAAATAGTAGCAAACCTAGAAGGAGAACAAACAAAATATAGTGAAAATGAGCTAGGACTAACAACAAACATAAAAATAACAGCAACAGTAATACTAAAAAAAGACATAAAAAATGAACAAGCAAAAATAGGCTTAGAATGCACTAACCAATACGAAGGAAACGAAGAGATAGACACTGAAAATAAAGAAACACGGAATACAACTAGAAAACTACCAAGAAGAAATCAAAAATCAAGAAACGCAAAACTTAGAAAACCAAGCATATAACCCAATAATAGTAGAAAATAAAGCAAACATAAATGGGCTAAAATTAGAAATCTTACCAATAAAAGGAGACCAAAAAATAAAAAACGGAGACACCATTTATGAAGGAGAATACATCAAATACAATATAAAAGCTACAAACACATCAGAAGAAACACTAGAAAATATTAAAATAATCGGAACTGTGCCAGAAGGAACAACATATGCAGATCTAAATGCAGACTATAAAAGTGACGCAGGAGAATATAAATACGACTATAACAAAGACTTAAAAGAAAAAACAATAGAAATAGAAACATTAGAACCAGGACAAACAAAAGAAGAATTTTATGAAATAAAAGTAGACAACCTGTTAGAAGGAGAAAGCAAAAAAGAAATTAACACCAAAATAGAAGCATTTATAGGAGAAGAGAAACTTGCAAATTATGAATTAAATAATAATATTGAACCAGCTGAAGTACAAGTATTTTTAGGTGCGTTTATGTATAGTGGAAAAGATATATGGCTTTATGAATTTACAGCAACAAGTGAAACGAAAAAAACAGTAAACATCCAAGTAAAATTACCTGAAATTTTCACACCAGAAAGTTTTTATGAAGATGTAAATGCAGGAAACGATTCAATAATAACAAAATATGACGCAGAAAACAAACCAAAAGATAATATTTATAATGTAGAAATAGAAACAGGAAAATCATACATATTTGCAGGAGAGATGAATACAAGAGCAATAGAACAACAACCTGAAAACAACAAAATATGGTTAACATCAACAGCAAGTGTTACTGAAAATAATAAAACATATCATTCAAATGAAAACAGAATATTATTAGAATTTGAAACAGTTGAAGTTCATATGACTTCAGTAACAGAAGGAGAAGAAATAAAATGTGGAGAAGAAATAGAATATGAAATCACATTAAAAGAAAAAGGAAAAACGAACTGGAAAAACCACATACATAAAAGTATAGATGTTAATTTAATTGATTTTTTACCAAAAAATGTTGTACCAGTAAGTGTTACATATGAAAACTGGAAAGCAGAAACTAAAGACGTAAATGGACAAGAACAAATGACAGGAAAATACTACAAATTAGAACCAGTAACAGAGGACATCAGTACTAAATATGAAGTAGTAGGAGGAGAAAAGCTAGCAGATGTTGACCTTTATCTAACAATACCATATGACGAAACAATAAAAGTAAACATAAAAGCGAAGGCAGGAGCTGTATATCAAAAAACAAAAGTAGAAAACACAGTAAAAGCCGAAAGCTATACCGTAAAAAGTAAAACATCAAATACAGTAACACACACAATTTTACCATATAATTATGATGAATTAAAAGAAGAAGTACAAAAACCAGATGACATAATTAACCCAGGAGAAAAAGAAGATAACAACCCAAATAACCCAAGTAATCCTAATAATCCAAATGCAACTTATAGTATATCTGGAATAGCATGGGAAGATGAAAACGAAGATGGAAGAAGACAAGAAAATGAAAACACATTAGCAGGAATGACAGTTATGTTAGTTGATAGAAAAGATGCTAACATAGTAAAAGAAAGTGTAAAAACCACAGCAAAAGGAACATATAGCTTTTCTAATTTAAAAGCAGGGGACTATCTTGTATTATTCCAATATGATACAAATAATTATCACATAACGCAATATAAGCAAAATAGTATTAAAGACGATGAAAATAATGATGCAATAGAAAAAGAAATGAACTTAGGTGGAAAAACATTAAAATTAGGAATAATAGAAGTAAGCAACTTAAACAATTCAGTTTCTAATAAAGACATTGGTTTAGTACAAAATAAAAAAAGCAACTTAAAAATAGATAAAACAATAACTAAAGTGACTGTTACAACAAAAAGTGGAACAAAACAATATAATTATCAAGACGCAAAATTAGTAAAAACAGAAATAAAAGCAAAAGAAATAGATGGAGCAACAGTTAAAATTGAATACAAAATAAAAATAACAAATGATGGAGAAAGAGCAGGAACAATTGAAAAAGTAGTTGATTACTTACCAAATGACCTAACATTTGTATCTAAAGAAAACAAAGATTGGGCAATTAGTAAACAACGGACAACTAGTAAATACAAGTATTTCAGGGCAAAATATACAACCAGGAGAAAGCAAAGAACTAACATTAATTGCAACAAAAAAAATGACGCAAAATAATACAGGAACATTTACAAATATAGCAACAATAGAAGAAAACAAACAATCAAAAGCAGAAATAATTATATCAGTAAGTACAGGTATAATTGTATACATATCTATAAGTATAATAATATTAGCATTGATAGCACTAGCAATAATAATAGTAACTAAAAAAGGTATAAAAATAAGAAAAATACCAATAATTATGATGTTATTTACAAGTTTAATTATTTTAGGAGCTAGTAATATACAAGTAGATGCAGAAATAGGAGCAAATTCATTAGACAAATCAATAGTAAATGAAATTTTAGCTAAAGCAAAAAATTATCGTACACCACAAGCAAAGAGAACTATATTTTGGTGGGGTCTAAATCTTGGGGATTTATACAATCTAGATGGAATAGGACCAGGAGGACAATTTGGTGGAGGTCCAACAGGATTTGGACGATGCCAAAGCTTTAAGAAAGATTCTGCTGGTGACCCAGGGCAAGCAATATGGTATTCTTGTAACAATGATGCAGATATATTTATTAAAGGAATTAGTGGAATAAAAGTAATACAAAAACCTAGTGTAGGAACACTTAAAAAATTAGATGCCGAAAACTCACAAATTCCAATGAAAGTAGTAGGAAACTACTATATGTATGGACCATTTAATGCAAAATGTGACGGAGACAGCAATAGTAATTATGCATGTAATGCGTATAATTTAAGTGGACAATTAATAAATAATAAAATAGTTTGTGATAGCAACGGAAATACAATTACAATAACAGGAAGTGGAAACAAAACTTTCTACATAAAAGTGCCAATCAATGGATTTACAGGACTTTCAAAAGTGGAATTAGGAGGACAATCAACAGGAATATATGAAATAGAAGCAACAGTAGTTGGAGATGAAACATATACACCAGAACTTCCAGATGTATCTAAATGGCAAAAAGTTTCACCATATCCAGACTTTACAATAGCAATAGTACCATGGAAAGGACAATTAAAAGGAGAAACAATGATAACATGGACAACATTTAAAGGGTGCCTAGAAATTGTAAAACAAGACCTAGACAATAAAAACATAAAACTACCAAACGTAAAAATACAAATAACAGGAGATGGAATAAACCAAACACTAACAACAGACGAAAATGGACGAATATTTATTGAGAACCTAGCATCAAACCAAACCTACAACATAACAGAACTAGAAAATCCATACTATGGATATCTAACAACAGAAAATGGAAAAAAAGTAGGAGAAGCAAAAATACTAAAATCAGGAGCAATAACAACAGTAGGACTAAACAACATAAAACACACAGGAAACTTAAAAATAGTAAAAAAAGACCCAGATAGTAACATAGTAATGCAAGGCATAGGGTTTAAAATAAGAAACAGTAATAACCAATATCTAGTAATACATAATGAAAACGATGAAGCACAACAAAAAGTAACAGGGAAAACATACCTAAACACAATGACCTACACAGAAGACTTTAACCAAGCAACAGAATTCATAACAGACCAAAATGGAACAATAGAAATAAACAACATATTAGATGGAAACTACAAAATAGAAGAAACAACAATAGGAAATGACGAAAACTATGAACTAGACGGAAATTACATTAAATGGTCAACAGGAGAAAAAGGGACAACAGCAAACATAACAATAAATAGGCAAAGTTCAAATGATACCAAAACAGAAAATGAAATATCAAAATTCACAGTAATAACAGCATACAACACAAGAAAATACATAAACCTATCTGGAAAAGTATGGCAAGACATAGAACCAAATGGAAAAGGAGAACAAGAAAGAAACGGACTATATGGAGACGAAACAGACAAAAACATAGAGGGAATACAAGTAGAGCTAAAAGACACAAAGGGAAATATAATAAAACAAACACAAACAGACACAAATGGAGAATACAAATTCGAAAAAATAATAATAGACGAATTAAAAAATTACTACATAGAATTCCAATACAATGGTATGACATACAAAAATGTAGCACCAAAAGCAGACACATACACAAATGAACAAATATCAAGAGCACAAGAACC
The DNA here is from genome assembly GCA_950059165.1 of uncultured Clostridium sp. GTDB lineage: Bacteria > Bacillota > Clostridia > TANB77 > CAG-508 > CAG-269. Next base: position 2,795 of record CATLUC010000004.1, on the reverse strand, counting down.
AAACAGCAACAGAGCCTCAGAAGGAAGCAATAGAGAAGAATTCAACAATAATTATGATACAATAACATATGGAAAATCAAATAAATATGACCTAACATACAAAACAACAGACTACACAAGTAATTTACTATTCAGACAAGACAAAAACGAAGCCAAATACCATTATGGATATGAAGGAAATAAAGATGGACCAGTAGATGGAGTAGATGAACAATACATAATAAAAGCAAACACATACAATACATATGGAGGACCACTAACAGCATTAAAAACAGAAAAAGACATCAGAAAAAATTCTATTTTAGAAATAGCAGACATAAACTTAGGAATAGAAAAAAGAGAAATGCCAGACATGAGTGTAGTAAAAGACCTAGAAATAGCAAAAATAACAATCAACCAAAAAGAACACATCTACAAATATGCAGACAGATTTAACCCTAATTTATATGCAGAAAATGGTGGAAATGGATTTGATATGAGTCCACAAGTAAAACTTAGCTCAAAATATGGAACATCATCATACACAAGAGCACTATACCCATCAGACATATACTACAAAAACTGTGAAGACAAAAAAGACGGAGACCAACTAAGAGTACAACTAACATATAAAATAGGTGTAAAAAATGCATCAAACACACTAATATCAGTAATAAACGAAATAGAAGACTACTATGACAGCAAATATGAAACAAACACAAATAAAATAGCAGTAGGAAAAGAAATAGAAGAAAATGGAGACATCAAAGAAACAAGCAAATTAAACTATGAATTTGTAGAATCCAATAATGAAAACTACCATAAAATAAAAATAAAAGAAATGAACTTAAAAGTAGAACCACAAAAAGCAAACTACATCTATGTACAACTAGAAGTAAAAGAAGAACAAATCATAGAACTACTAGAAGAAGGAACAAAACTAGACAACATTGCTGAAATTAGTTCTTACTCAATAAAAGACAAAAACAACAAAGCCTATGCAGGAATCGACCAAGACTCCCAGCCAGGAAACATAGAAATTGAAAACACAAAAACATATGAAGATGATACAGACAAAGCACGAGGACTAACATTAACATTACAAGAAGACAGAAAAGTAAGTGGAACAGTATTTATAGACAGCACTAACCGGAGAACTGCAAACAGGGCAAGTAAGGCAGGGAGACGGAATATACAAAGAAGGAGAAGCAGGAGTAGAAGGAGTTACAGTAACACTAATAAACACAAAAACTGGAAAAATAGCAAATAAATACAATGCAAATACAAAGAAGTGGGAACAAGCAGTAACAACAACAAATGAAAAGGGAGAATACAACATAAAAGGAATAATGCCAGAAGAATACAAAATAATATACACATGGGGAGGACAAAAATATCAAAACATAGATGGTCAAGAAAAACAAATAACAGTACAAGACTATAAAGGAACAATATACCAAGACCTAGACCGAAAAACCAACCCAGAATGGTATAAAACAAAAGAACCAAGATACTCAGATGCAATTGACAACTATGATGAAGAGCAAAACTTGCCAAAAGGCTCAAGAAAGCAAATAGACGAACAAACAACAATAATAACAAACGCAAAAAAACAAGCAATCAACAACCAAGAAGGAGAAATACAACTAGAAAATGGAGAAAAAACAGAACTAATTACGCAAATGGATTCAACCACACCAGCATTCAATGTAAACATAGAATACAACAAAGAAAATACAGACCATAAAAATGAATATGTAATAGAAAATGGAAAAATAAAAATGAATGGTCCATATGCAGTAAAAAAAGACGAATACAAAAACGAGATACAAAACATAGACTTTGGAATTGTAGAAAGAGCAAGACAAGTATTAGCATTAGACAAAAGAATAAGTGAAGTTAAATTAACATTGGCAAATGGAACAACATTAGTAAACACAAAAATCAATGAAGATGGAACATTAGAAAGTCCAGTAAAACACGCAGTATACATACCAAACTCAAATGGAGCAAGTGGACAAGTCAAATTTGAAATAGACTCAGAAATAGCACAAGGAGCAAAAATAGAAGCAGAATATGAATTAAAAGTAGTCAACATGAGTGAATTAGAATACATCAATAAAGACTATTACATATACGGAAAAGGACATGGAGAAAAGGAAGAACAATTAGTAACATTACAAGCAAACAAAGTAATAGACTACTTAAACAACAGTATAACAACAGATGTAGAAAGTGAACAAATAGGAGAATACATAACTAATACAAACAAAAAATTTGAGTTAATAAGCCAAGGACTATTAGAAAATACATCAGAAATGAAAAAACAATTAAACGAAATAAAAGGAATTGCTCTAATAGATGTCTTATCACAAGAACTAAAACCATTAGGAACAAGCAAAAAAGAAAACACAAGCATAAAAGTAAAATTAAAAGGACAAAAACTAATATCAAACAACGAAGAAAGACTATTAGAAAACGATGCAGAAATAATAGAAATTAAAAAAACAGGAGGCTCATCATTAGTAGCAATCCCACGGAAACTACATACCAAGTAGTAACATCTCAGAATATGATGATAGCCAATCAGAAACAGTAGAAATAATACCACCAACAGGACTAGCATTGGATTACATATCATACACAATATTAGCAATCAGCAGCTTAGGAATACTAGTATGTGGAATAATCTTAATCAAAAAATACGTGGCATAATTGGGCATAAATGGGACAGGCACCATTGTTCCCATTTGGGCACAATTGGGACAGGCACTGAATGACCTTTTGGGTAATTCAAAACCTGTCTTATTTTTGCT
>CATLUC010000003.1:16060-41451 GCA_950059165.1 uncultured Clostridium sp. | reverse complement strand
ATTTGGTTATGTTGCAAGACTATTATACCATAAAAAGAGGGGGGTATCATTTTTTTGTTACAAAAAGGTGATAAAAACCTTAAAAGACAAGGAGTGTAGACAAATTGATTTTGAAATTAGTTTACACTACCCTAAAAAAACGGGATATTCTTTTAATGGATTAGTAATAAATGCGATGAAGTATGCTTTGGAAAATATGGAAGAAGATGAGGAGATAAAGAAAAGCAAATAATCTTAAGTAGTAAAGTTCTTTACAAGTAAAATAAAGTAATATATAATAAGTCTATCCTTATTCAAGGAAATCTTGAAGAAAGGAGGCAAAACATAATGTTCCTAGCAAAAATCTTACTAAAGATACTTGCTATTGTAGTTGATGTAATTATTCTTGTAATAGAAATAATTGAAAACATACATAAATAGCAAAACCCCTCGTAGTTCGCACCTACGAGGGTTTTTAATGTTTTGTTCCTAATCTTACTACTGCTTAAGCTATACTTATTATAGCATATAATTCTATTATATGTCAAATAAAAAAATATATTCCTGAAATATCAATATCTTATCTGAAAAACGAAACATATGATTTTGCATATTATTCATGTTTTAATGTTTATTTAAACAGATTTGAATGGGAATCAATTGTAAGCAAAATGATTATAAGTAAATTATCTATTTTTTGATATTCTAGTAATACATCTGGTTGCACATGACATTCCCATATTCCGTTTTTTCTTTGGTTCTAATAAATGATTTCTATATTTAGTGGGTAAAAGTTCATTTGAAGCAAGCATATGGATCACTTCATCTAAAGAATCATAATTGAAATTAGGTTGTTTTTGTAGCTTTTTCAATTATTTTTTAAATTTATTTGTTAGTTTTATTTCATATTGTTTCATCATTATTGATATCCTCTAATATTTCACCTAAATTATTATAACTCTTGTATTTATTTGGATTTTTTAGTATTTCATCAGCTTCTGCTATTGCTTCTAACATATCATCACTAAATTTAGGTTTCTTTATTACAAAAGGAATACTATCAGTCAATACAACTTGTTTTAAAAATATTGTTACAGCTTCAGCTATATTCATTCCTAAGTCATTTAAAGTTCCTTCAACTTCTTTTTTTAATTCTGGCTCAATTCTTATATTTAATGTATCTGTTTTTGCCATTAAAAACACCTCCATATTTCTTATATATTTATATTGCAACACAATGCAGTTACATTGTCAATGTTATTATATTATTATTTGCTAATTTACGTGATATTATTCTATTATTTTTAAGTAAAAATCTATTTGACATTTGCTTCAATTAGAGATAAAATAGTACAAATAATATAAAAAACAAATCTCGACCATACGATAGCAATTTTGGCAGGCGAACAAAAACGAGGCATGAAAACTAACCTAAAAGGTTAAAATTTTTCAATCATGCCTCGTTTGTTCTATTTAGTTTGTAAACCTATAAGGAAGCAAAAATCATACAAAATATATTGCTAATTCCCAGTACTTCTATATTTTCCTAAAGCAAAATTCCATACTTTAATAGCAATAATCCAAACAACAAGAGCAACTAACGGAGTAACAAAAACCAAATTATCTTGGGTCATTTCAAGATAATCCAAAGTTGGAAAATAAGAAGTAAAAGCAAAAGGCAAAATAAAAGTTATTAAAACCCTTATAAACTTATTATAAATTTCTATTGGATACACTGCTAACTTATGCAAATTAAAAACAGACCAAACAACCTCATTAGATTTATAAGTCCAAAAACCAGCTACACTAAACATAGTTTGCAATCCACCTATTATAAGACCACCCAAAAAACCAAAATACAATATCTTTAACACCAAAAAAAGCGTAACTGACACTTGCAACTTTATAAGCATAGATACAATAAGAACCATTGAAAGTACCCAATAGCCTAAAGCAGTAGAAGATTCAGACTCTCCTAAAACAGAAATTAAAGGGTGAACAGGTCTTAGTAAAATAGTATCAAATTTACCTTTTCTAATCAATCTATTTCCTAAATCATAGGTAGCATCAAATAATAAATCAGTAACAGAAATAGACAACATCATAACACCATATAACAATAATAAATGTTCAAAATCCCAACCTGCAACATTATCCGTATTTTGAAATACAATCCAAATAAATATCAATTCTATAATTTGAAAAGCAATTTGTGATACCATTCCAACCAAACAATCTATCCTATATTCCATCATCTTCTTAAGTGCAGCCACCAAAAATGAAATATATAATCTAAAATTTCTAATCATTTTAAAATTCGTTCCTTTCTTATTGTGCTTTAAAGGCACACAATAGCAAACTATCCTCCATTTATTGTAATATTTTTAACAGCTTTATTAAATAAAATTTTTGCAACAACATAAAAAATGCCAATCCAAATACACTGTTTAAAAATAACTTGTAAAATTTCTATATTACTAAGTTCTCCAAAATAAATACTAATTGGTGTATAAATACAATCCTTAAATGGCAAAACATTAGCAATTTTTTGTAAAAACTCTGGAAACATGCCAATTGGAGCTATCATACCAGAAAAAATACTAAGTATAGCCCTTTTAAATATCTCAACACCCCAAATTGAATTTGTATAAAATGCTGACATTCCAATAATAAGTTCAAAAAAATATATAATAACAATAGCCAATAACACAATAACCAAAAACATTATAAAATCTAGTATTTTAGTAGGAAGTAAAACACCAAACAATAATGAACAAATAACAAATGTTAAAAAACCTACTATTGAAGCCTCTATTAGCTCACCTATTCTAATGCCAAAATAATATTGAAAATAAGAAATAGGATTTAATAACTCTCTTAGTATTTCACCTTCTCTTATTGAAACTCCCATCATTTCATTGATACCCCAATTTATAATTGGACTAAGAGACACAACTAAACAATAATATGTAGTTATTTTCTCAAAAGACATCCCTAAAATTTGATTGCCATTATTATAAATAGCAAGCCAAATAAATACATATACAGTTATTTGTACAATAAAATTAAAAATATATAAAAGTAAGTCAAACCTATAATATAAGCCTTCTTTAGCATTTTGCTTTGCAATGTCCCAAATCTTACTAAACATCGATTATTTCTCCTCTATATAGCTCTTTTAATATTTCTTCTAAATCCTCTTCTTGAACATGCATGTCTAATATTTTGCAATAACTAGATATTGATTTAACAATATCCATTATGGTTAATTTATCATGATTAAACTTTATTTTGATATTTTTTTCATTTTCTTCTAATACTTCAAAATTTTCGTCATTTGTTTCTAAAGTGATATTACCATTTTTATTTTCTATAACAAAATCTGCAATAATGTGTTTTCCATATTTATTCTTAAATACCTCTTTTGAACCATCATAAATAAGTGACCCTTTATCAATCAAAATAATCCTATCACATATTTCTTCAATATCTTTTAAATCATGAGTTGTAAGAATTACAGTAGTATTTTTTTCTTTGTTGATATCTTTAATAAATTTTCTAATATTTTCTTTAACTAATATATCTAGTCCTATTGTAGGTTCATCTAAATAAACAACTTTTGGGTTATGCAAAAATGTTGCAGCTATTTCACACCTCATTTTTTGACCTAAACTTAAACTTTTAACTTGTTTTTCAAGTAATTCTTCCAAATCTAAAATTTCAGTAAATTTCTTTAAATTATTTTGATATTCGTTATCTGGAATATCATACATTTTTTTGATTAATCTAAAAGATTCTATTACTGGTAAATCCCACCATAACTGAGTCTTTTGACCAAAAACAGCACCTATTTGTTTATTATTTTCTATTCTCTTTTCATTTGGAACAATTCCATTTACTAAAACTTTTCCAGATGTAGGGGTAAGAAGCCCAGTTAGCATTTTAATTGTTGTTGATTTCCCAGCACCATTTTCTCCAATATAACCAACAAGTTCACCTTCATTAATATTAAAACTGATGTTATTTACTGCAATTTGTTCTTTGTATTTTGGGTGAAATAGGTGTTTTATATATCCAAATATTCCATGTCCTTTTTCACTTATTTTATATTTTTTGATTAGATTATTTACTTCAATAATTGCCATTTTAGAACCTCTTTCTTAGTCTAACTTTATACTAATCTTAACAAAAGCACCCAAAATATGCAATACTTTCAACATAAAAACTTAACAAGTAGACAAAAAAAGCATTTTATGATATCATGATAGTGTAGAAAAAGAGGTTTTTATATGGGAAGCAATAAATCTGGATTTGAAAATGAAAACAAATTAATAACATATTTAAATAACAAAAAAGTAAAAGAATTAAACCAAAATTTAAAACAATTCATATACTTTTTATTTGATAATATAAACGAGGAATCCAAAATAAAAACATTAGAAGGAAAAAAAGGTCAAAAGCCTGACATAACAATTATTATCAATAATGATATAAAAAGAATAAGCATAAAAAAAGGAAGTGGCAATTCTGTTCACCAAGAAAAGATAGAAGTATTTACAAAGTTTTTATCTTCAATAAACATTCCTAATGACATTATTAATGAATTACTTATGTTTCACTGGGGAGACGGTACTTGTGATGGCACTGGAGAAAAAAGAATTTTAGGTAAAAAATATGAACAAACCTATCCAGATAAAATAGATAAAATTAACTTAGAATTTAATAAAGAAGCTAACAAAAAGAAATTTATAAATAGATTTATAATCCAAGGTAAATCTGAGGAATATGATTTAATAGATGCTTTATATCATGGAAATGTTGAAGAGGGACACTGGGCAAGTAAAGATGAAATAATAAATTATTTTGTAGATAATGAATTTAAAAGTAATTCTATTCATTTTGGCTCTCTAACATATCAAGTATGGAATCGTTGTTTGAATTTAAATCCAAAAATGGAAGAAAGAAGATATGTTATGCAAGTAAAATGGGGCTCACTATTAAAAGATTTAATTATTATAGAAAGGAACAGGAAAGTTGGGAAATAATAGAGGTACACATGAGGGAAATACAGCAGAAATAGAATTTGTAAAAAAGTTCAATATTAATAAAAAAAGTGAAAAATTCAAAAATTATTTAAGTAAATTCAAATATGATAATATTGATGATATCTTTATGGTAAGGGTTACTACAAAGCAATTTTCAAAACTATCAAATCAAAATGTAATGACAAGAGCAGACTCATATTTAATTAAATCAAATGATCTTAAATTGAAAAATTTATTAATAGAAAATGATAATTATTTAGATGAAGAAATACTAAAATCAAACAATATTGGGTTTCAATATATTGAATTTAGTGGTATTTCTATAAAAATGTCAGACTCAAATAATTTTCAAATATTAAAAATGACACCAGATAGTTTTTATAAGTTATTCAATGAATACGAATTAGGAGCAGGTGCTAGTATATATTGCAAAAAAGAGGAAGAACTAGAAAAAAACAATTCAGTATATGAGGGGTGGCATACTTCAAAACAAAAAATAATAGACAAATACAATAAAGACATTCCATCTTTATTAAAATTAAATGAACAAATAAGCAAAGCTGAAGAAATTTTAATCTATAAAAATTTAAAAAACTTTTCAAACAAAAGAATTATCGAAATTATAAACAAGGATAACAATTTACAAGAAATAATATTTAATGGCTATCATATTTATGAAGAACCATATTCTGCTAGCTATTTTTATAAAGGAAATAATATAATTGAACTTACATATATCCCTTTTTTAGTTACCACAGGTTCAGGAAGGAGTAAAGGGAATTTTACAATTGTTTTAAAACCAAAAAAATGAAACTTATTTAAGCTCCATCTTTTTGGTTTTTTAATATATCAACTAAACCTTTTGAAATATGCTCTAATACAGGAACAACAACACTATTTCCTATTTGTTTATATGCTTTAGCACCATTTCCTATTTTATAACTTTTAGGATATCCCATTAATTCTAAACACTCTTTTTCTGTTAATTTCCTATTCAATTCAACAACTACTGGTACATTATTTCCACCAGTACCCATTTTAGCTGTTAAACAAGGTGATATTCCATCACTTTTAAATTGACATCTTGATGGTCTAATTTCATAAGCTAATGTATATTTGGATTTTTTGTCTTTAATTTTATCAATATGTTTTTGTATATTAGATTTACAAATATTACTTATTTGATAACCTTTATATTCATTTTTAGTATCTATAATATCATCATATAAAAATGATATATTTTGCTTATGAGGAAAAATTTTCTTAGGGTCTAAAGTTATATTAAAATCTTTTCTTATACCAACACAATACCATCTTTCTCTATTTTGTGGATCTAATATTCCCAAAATTTTTTCTAATGTTTTTCCATTATCGTGGTTTGTTATTCCTTTTACATTTTCTAAGATAAAAGCTTTTGGATATTTGTCTTTTAAAATTCGTGCAACTTCAAAAAACATTGTTCCTCTTGAATCTTCAAAACCTAGCCTTTTGCCAGCAATTGAAAAAGACTGACAAGGAAAACCACCACATAAAATATCAAAATCTGAAATATCTTTTGTATCAATTTTTGTTATATCTCCACTTGGGTATTCACCAAAATTATTTTCATAAACTTGAGCAACAGCTTCATCAATATCAGAACTAAAAACACAAGTACAATTCTGCTTTTCAAGAGCAATCCTAAAACCACCTAATCCACAAAACAAATCAATAAATTTCAAATTTTTACTCATTTATAAACTCCAATAAATTATTTATTATCATAGATATTACAGGAGGACTAACAGCATTTCCAGATTGCTTATAAAGCTGAGTATCACTCATTCCGTTTTTTTGGATGTTGTCAGTAAACTCTTTGCTAAAGCCCTGAACCCTTAATGTTTCTAGTGGAGTAAGTTTTCTTATCTTATATTTACCATTTTCTTTGAAAATAATTTTTGGGCTATCTGACCTAGCCAATAAAGTAGGTGAAATTCCATATATAGAATATACACGTCTTTGTCTGTCTAAATCATTATGCACATCTCTAGGAAGGGTAAATTCTTTTAATATCTTTGGTTGTGATGTAGTAGCAAATGAAAGGTTATCAAGTGAAGATATATATTGGGTTACCTTAGGAGTGTTCAAATAATACTTTTCAGCTACATTTTCTTCTAAAATATCTTTTATATATTTAGTTTCATTGCTTGCTTTAATATCATTAAAGAAATTCATAGTTTTTAAGTTATTTTCATTTGCCCATTTTTTTACAACAGACACTTTATTGTTTCTTACATCATGTTCAAATTTTTCTGAAATTCCATCTAATATACCTATAATATATGTTCTTTCTCTACTTTGAGGAACTCCTGCTTCATTTGAATTAATTACAGTAAAATCAAAAGTATAGTTACAATCTGATATATTTTTTAATATAGTTTTTATAGTATTTCCATTATCATGACTTATCAAATTTTTCACATTTTCTAGCAAAATATATTTTGGCTTCTTTTCTTTAATAATTCTAATAATATCAAAAAACAATGTACCTCTAATATCATTAAATCCCTTTTGCTTTCCAGCAACAGAAAATGATTGGCAAGGAAAACCACCACATAATAAATTATGTGCAGGAATAGATTTTTCATCTACCTTTTTAATATCTCCAACCATATTGGTAATAGGGAAATTGTAACTAAAGGTTTTGCTCGCATATTTATCTATTTCAGAGGCAAAAACTAGGTTGTATTGCATTTTAGAGTTTTCAAAGCCTTGCTCAAATCCACCAATTCCTGAAAATAGAGAGGTGACTTTAAATTCTTTGTTCATTTTATTTGGACCTTTCTAAATTTAAATTGTCAATATATATATTAACATATATTATAAAAAAAATCCGCAATTTTAAAAAAAAATATTAAATTTTTTTATTTGACTTTTTGCAATTGCCTACCTACCCATGCAATTGCAAAAAGTCGAAACTAGAAATTGATTTTTAAAGCCAATTATGATAAAATTCAGTCATAATTTAGAAAAAAAGGAGAAAAAATGGGACTTAGGATTATATATGGAAAACCAGGAAGTGGAAAAAGTGAATATTGCTTTCAAGAAATAGCTAAACAAGAAAACGAAGCAAAAATTTACATGATTACACCAGAACAGTTTTCATATACAGCAGAAGCAAAGCTAATGAAAGCTGTTTTCTCCAGTGCTACTATAAATAGTGAAGTAGTAAATTTAAGTAGAATGGCTTATAGAGTTCTAAATGAGGTAGGTGGGGTTGCAAAAACACATTTATCAAAAGCTGGAAAAGCCATGCTCCTAGGTAACATTTTAAATCAAAGCAAAAAAGAACTTAAATTTCTAGGAAAGTCAGAAGAAAATATAGATTTAGTATTAACAGCAATTACAGAATTAAAAAAACATGGAATAAAACTTGAAAATATACAACAAGAAATAGAAAAAACAAATGAAATTTATTTAAAAACAAAGTTACAAGATTTAAAACTTATTTATCAAAAATTTGAAGAACAAATTGCAGGCAAATACTTAGAAGAAACAGATTTATTAGACATATTAGCAAATAAAATTAGTAAAACAGACTTTATTCAAGATAGTATTATTTATTTAGATGAATTTGCAGGTTTTACAAAACAAGAATATCAAGTAATTAAAGAACTTATAAGATTAGCAAAACAAGTAAATATCACAGTAACAACAGATGATTTAAATATAAATACAAATCCAGACAAAGACATATATTATTCAAATAAAGAAACAATCGCAAAAATCTGGAGACTTGTAAATGATAATGGATTTGAACTAGAACCACCTGTACATTTAGATAAGCAATATCGCTTTAAAACAGAAGAATTAGAATTTTTAAGTAGAAATATGAACAACATAAAATCCACAACATATGAAAAAAATGTGGAAAACATATCACTATTTTTAGCTAAAAATCCATATTCAGAAATAGAAAATGTAGCAAAACAAATTAACAAATTAATTCAAGATAAACAAATTAGATACAAAGACATTGCAGTTATAACAAAAAACATAGACCAATACTCTTCTTTAGTTAGAGCAATTTTTCCAAAGTACAATATACCAGTATTTATTGATGAAAAAAGAGATATAAATCAAAATATCATTATACAATATATTTTAAGCATATTAGAAATTATTAGTAAAAACTTTTCAAATGAAAGTGTATTTAATTATTTAAAATTAGGATTTTCTAATATAGATATAAGCCAAATATTTGAATTAGAAAACTATTGCAATAAATGGGGAATTAAGCAAAATAAGTGGAAAAAGGATTTTACATATGAATTAGAAAAAGAAGATAAAAAACCAAAAATAGAAAGATTTAATGAACTAAGAAAACAAATTATTATACCAATACTAGAATTAAAAGAGGAACTTAGCAAAGATAAAACTGTAAAAAATATAACAAAATGTTTATATGAATTTTTACAAAAGCAAGAAATAGAAGCAAAAATAGGGCAAAAAATAAAAGAACTAGAAGAAAAATCTTTGTTAGATTTAGCAAAAGAATATGTTGCAAGTTATAAAATTTTGCTAAACTTATTTGATGAAATTGTCTTAGTTCTAGGAGAAGAAAAGATAGGAGTTGAAAGATATAGCAAAATTTTAAAAATTGGTCTAAAAAATAGCGAACTTGGTAAAATTCCAGGAACACAAGACCAAGTAATGTTTGGAGATATTGAACGTTCAAGAAGCCATAAGGTAAAAATAGTTTTTATTATAGGCTTAAATGACGGGAGTTTTCCAAGTACCAATAAAGAAGAGGGATTTTTAGATGACAAAGATAGGCAAATATTAAAGCAAGATGGATTAGAACTAGCAAAAGGGACATTAGAAAACTTATATGAGGACAACTTCAACATATATAAAGCTTTTACAACAGCAGAAAATAGTATATACCTATCTTATAATTCATCAGATAAAGATGGAAAATCAATGAGAGCATCTACTGTAATTTCTAAAATAAAAAAACTATATTCCAAAATAGTAGAAAAAAGTGATACTGTAACAAAACAATATGAAATAGTAAATGAACAAGTTACATATGAAGAATTATTAGAAAATATAGCTAAACTTCAAAAACAAGAAGATATTAGTAGTATTTGGTATTCTATATATCAATATTACAAGAAAAAAAACGAATATCAAGAAAAATTAAAAAATGACTTACAAGGATTATCTTACACAAACTTACCACAAGATATCAAAAAAGAAAATATAGAAAAACTTTATGGAAAAACCTTAAACACAAGTGTATCTAGGCTAGAACAATATAGGAGATGTCCATTTTCTTATCATTTGCAATATGGACTAAAATTAAAAGAAAATGACCAATTAAAAATTCATACTTTTGAAACAGGTTCATTTATGCATGAAACAATAGATGAGTTTTTTGAACAGGTAAGAGAACAAAAGCTAGCATTAGCCGAAATAGAAGAAGAACAAATATACAAAATGGTTAGCAAAATAATTGACGAAAACTTAAATTTAAGCAAAAACTTTATTTTTCAAGCAACAGCTAAATATATGCTATTAGTAAAAAGACTAAAAAAGATTGTTAGTAAAGCACTAAAATATGTTATACAAACCTTAATTTACAGTGATTTTTCAATTAAAGGTACAGAAGTAGAATTTGGAAAAAAGGGGAAATACAAGCCAATTACACTAGAATTAGAAGATGGAAAAAGAGTAGAAATCACAGGAAAAATAGACAGAATAGACACAGCAATTCGGAGAAGACGGAAAATACTTAAGAATAATTGACTATAAATCATCTAGCAAAAACATAGATTTAAATGAGGTATATGCAGGGCTTCAAATACAATTATTAACATATTCAAATGCAATAAGCAAAGAAGAAGACCTTATGCCAGCAGGAGTTTTCTATTTTTCACTATTAGAACAAATGATAAAAGCAGGCAAAAAAATATCAGAAGAAGAAATAGAAGAACAAATTAGAAAAAACTTTAAAATGAAAGGCTTAATCCTAGCAGATGTAAAAATAATTAAAATGAATGACAACACATTATCATCTGGAAGCTCTAAAATAGTACCAGCAGCAATTACAGCCTCTGGTACAGTTAATGAAAAATGGACAAATGGTGTAAGTAAAGAGGAATTCAAAATATTGCAAGACTATATTGATTTCATAATAAAACAAATATCAAAAGAAATTTTAAGTGGTAAAATAGACTTAAAACCATATAATAAAAATGGGCAAACACCTTGTGAATACTGCGAATATAAAGCGATTTGTGGATTTGACACAAAACAAAACGAATATCGATATATTGACAAAAAATCAAAAGATGATATCATAAAGAAAATGATTGCAAAAAAGGAGTAACAATGGAAGAAACAGATAAAATACAAATGAGAAAACGAAATATGAAATTATTTCCTATGTATAAAAGGCTTAGTTGGGATTATATATTTTTCTACACAATAAATTTCTTATTTTTAACCCAAGTAAAAAATATAAATCCAGCAGATGTTGTTTTAATAGACTCTTTTTACTATCTATTTGCAATGTTTGCACAAATTCCAGCAACATTTATTATAGAATTTTTAGGTAGGAAAAATAGCATCATTTTAGCAAATATTATAAATTGTCTTTACATGGTAGTAATTATATTTAGTAATAATTTATTTAACCTAATAATTGCCGAAATATTAAGTTCAACTGCATTTGCAATAAAAGATAGTGCAGAGCCAAGCTTATTAAATGAATCTATTCCACCAACAAAACAAAAAAGTAAGATTTTTGCAAGAATTAGTGAAAAAGGAATGTCTAGTTACTATATAATTGATGCAATTGCTAAAGTTGTAGCAGGATTTTTATATGACGTAAACCCTTATATACCAATAATCTTATCACTTACAACACTATTGATAGTAACTTTTTTATCTACCTTTTTTATAGAACCAGTAAAAAAATCAAAAAAGAAAAAGATAGAAAGCACAAATCAAATAAAAGAAATAAAAGAGGCATTTCAATTTGTACTAAAATCAGAAAGAATAAAAGGTCTTATACTATTTGCATCTGTTATGACAGGGCTAATTAGTGTGTTATCTAATTATGAAATTAACCTACTAGAAGAGTTAAAAGTTTCGGCAAGTTTCTTAGGAATTATATTTGCAATATTAGAAATAGTATCAGCATTAGCAATAAAAAAACAAGAAGAATTTCACAATAAATTTAGGAACAAATCACTAACAGTAATAGGGTTTGCAACAATAGGAACTTGTTTTTTAACAGGAATAATAGGATTGATAGCTACAAAATGGAAAATAGCAATAATTGCTATAATATTAGTTTATATTATAAGGTATTTTTCTTCAGGAATGTATTATCCATTAATTGAAAAATATTTAAGCAATTTTACAAATAAAGACATTGATACAAAAATATTTACAGCAAATAACTTACTAAGAAGCATATCAAGTGCTATAATTGGAATTATGGCATCATTTTTATTAGATAGAATGGAAACTACATATTGTATGATTACAATGGGAATAATATTTTTTATATTAATGATAGTTGTAAGCAAATTTATGAAAACAAGAGTTGGCTTAAAACCAGAAGAATACCCAAAAGAAGAAGTAAAATATGATGTTCTTTATGATGGGCAAAATACCATAAAGAATTAAGTTAAAATCTATAAAACATCAAAGGAGTGTGTAAAAATTGGATTTATCAAATGAAAATATTATACATGTTAAAAAAGATGGCATAGAATATTTACAATTTAGAAAATTACTAGAATATGGAGATATAATTAACCATGCATATAGTTTGGGACTTGACAGGAATTATAGGACAGCTAGGGCAAACAAGGAAAAACTAGATGTAGAAACTTATGAAAAAGCAATAAAAGATTATGAGGACTTGTGTAACAGTATAGGCACAAAAAAAGAACATTTAGTTAAACCAAATCAAAATCACACCAAAGAAGTAAAAAATGTAGAAAAAAAGATAAATATAAATGAGCCAGATTTCAACCTAATAAACTACAATAACACAGATGGGCTAGTGACAAATAAAAATAATTTGCTTCTTGCAACTACAAATGCAGACTGTATTTTATTACTTTTCTTTGACCCTGTAAAAAAGGTAATTGCAAATGTTCATTCTGGTTGGAAAGGAACAGTGCAAAGGATTTCTATTGAAACTGTAAAAAAGATGAAAAGCAAATACAACTGCAACCCAAATGACATTATATGTTGTATCTGTCCAAGTATTAGAAAATGTCATTTTGAAGTAGATAAAGAAGTTAAAGAAATTTTTGAACGAGAATTTCAAGACATTCAGGATATACAAAATATTATACAAGAGATAGAGCCAAACAAAAAATGGAAAATAGATACTGTAAAAATTAATCAAATATTATTGCAAAAAGAGGGATTAAAGCTAGAAAACATTATAGATAGTAAAATTTGTAATGTATGTAATTCAAATTTAATGCATTCTTATCGTGTAGAAAAAGAGGGCTATGGGTTGAATGTTGCATTAATTGAATTGAAGGTGTTTGAAAAATAATTACAACCATAGTTATAAGAGAGGGTGTTTTTAAATGAGTGCAAAAGAAGAAAATCAAAAAATGAGAAAAGTAAATATGAGGAATTTTCCGACTTACAAAATGCTTGCATGGGACTACTTGTTTTTTTACACAATTGACTTTTTATTTTTAACACAAATAAAAGGAATAAGTAGTTCAGATGTTGTACTAAAAAGCACATTTTATGCTTTCTTTAGTATAATTTTGCAAATTCCAGCAAACATCATTGTAGAGTTTTTAGGTAGAAAAAACAGCTTAATTTTAGGTAATATCTTAAATTGCTTTTACATGGTAATTATAGTCTTAAGCAGAAACCTATTTGACCTAATATTTGCTGAACTAATATCTGCAATAGCATTTTCAATAAAAAACATTGCAGAACCAAGCCTATTAAACGAATCAATACCACCATCAAGATACAAAGGAAGAATCTATTCACGAATTAGCAGTAAAGGGGCATCAGGTTATTATCTATTTAATGCCATATCAAAAATTATAGCAGGATTCTTATTTGCAATAAATGGATATTTGCCAGTTATATGTTCATTAATAGTTCTAATTATATCAGTTATTTTATCTTTAGGATTTATAGAACCAGTGAAAAAGAAAAAGAGAAAAGATAGCGAAATAACAGGTCAAAAGCAATTAAAAGAAATAAAAGATGGATTTACATATGTTCTAAAATCAGAAAGATTAAAAGGGTTAATCTTATCTGCTTCATTAATATCAAGCATATTATCAATTTTAATTAATTATTATGTTAGTCTATTTGAAGAATTAAAAATATCTTCTGTGGCAATAGGAATAATAGCAGCAATAGCTGGAGTTGCTAGTTCATATGCTTCAAAAATACAAGTAAAGTTCCATGACAAATTTAGGAATAATTCATTAACACTAATATCATTACTTCTTTCTGTTAGTACAATCATATCAGGAATTTGTGGACTAAAAGCAGAACAATACATTTTCCTATTAGCAATTATCATACTAGGAAACCTTATTTATAATTTTGGACAAGGATTGTATTATACAATAATAGACAAATATTTAAGAAACTTTACAAATGAAAAAATTGATACTAAAATATTTGCAACAAAAAACCTATTTGTAGGAGTATTTAGAGTAATTGCAGGACTAATTGCTTCATTTTTGCTAGACAAAACAACAACTGCAAATTCAATGATAATTATAGGAACTATTTTTACAATAGTTTTCATATTGACACAAAAATACATGAAAACTAGAGTTGGATTAACTCCAGACCAATATTCAAAAGAAGAAACAAAATATGATGAATTAAAAGGAGAAGAGAAATGATAATTCCAAATAGCCTAAATTTAGGAGATACAATTGGTGTTGTAGCACCATGTAACCCAATAATTGGAGATAATATAGAAGAATTAGAAAAAGCTAGAAAGATAGTAGAAAAAGAGGGGTTTAAAGTAAAATATGCAAAAAATATATTTTCTAATACAAATGGTTATAGTAGTACAGCAAAAGAAAAGGCAGAAGATATAAACCAAATGTTTAAAGACAAACAAGTAAAAATGATATGGTGTGCAAAAGGTGGGGAGAATTCAAACTCCACATTTGAATATATAGACTATGAACTAATTAAACAAAATCCTAAAATTTTGTGTGGATATAGTGACGTAAATTCAATTACTAATATGATAACAGCTAAAACAGGTTTAGTAACTTTTAATGGAACAAACTTTAAAACAATAGCAACAGACCAAACAAATTATAGTTATAAGAGAGCAATAGAAAGATTTGTAGAGGCAAGCCAAGATTTAGGAAAAGATGATGAATATCAAATAATAAATGATGGACAAGCTCAAGGAGAGTTAATAGGGGGAAACTTAAGTATTATCAAAGGGATGATAGCTGGAAAATATAAATTAGACTTTACAGATAAAATATTGTTTTTAGAAGAATTTGGATTAGAAACGTCACCAGCCCTTGCTAGCAATTATTTGTATTATATGAAACAAAATGATATATTTAAAAAGATAAAAGGTTTATGGATAGGCTTTTACGAAAATGAAAGTAATATCAGCTTAGAAAAAATTGTTCTAGATGTTATTCGGAAATGAATATGATTTTCCAATTATAAAGTCAAATAATTTTGGACATACAGAAACAAAAATAGTAATACCAATTGGAACAAAGGCAAGGATAGATACACACAAAAGACAAAAAATAGAATTAATAGAAAGTTGTGTAAAATAAGGAGAAAATAAATTGTTTGAAACATGGGAAGAATTAGAGAAATCAATAATAGATTGTAATAAATGTAAATTGTGTAAAACAAGACAAAACATCGTATTTGGTGTAGGAAATAAAAATGCTAAAATAATGTTTATAGGAGAAGGTCCAGGAGCAGATGAAGATAGGCTTCGGAGAGCCATTTGTTGGTAGGGCTGGAAAGTTAATGGACATGGCTTTTCAAGCAATTGGAATAAAACGAGAAGAAATTTATATTGCAAATATTGTTAAATGTAGACCACCATCAAATAGAAATCCAGAAGAGGATGAGTGTGTTGCTTGCTTAAATTATTTAAGAAATCAAGTAATGCTAGTAAAACCTGAAATTATAGTACTTCTTCGGAAGTGTAGCATTAAAGAATATCTTAGGAAAAGAGTATGGGATAACGGCTTCAAGGGGAAAATGGATAGAGAAAAAGGGAATTAAGTATATGCCGACATGGCACCCAGCAGCATTGTTACGTGATGAAACCAAAAAGATTGATTTTATAAATGATTTGAAGTTAGTAGTAAGTTCTATGAAATAATGTATAAATATTATTTGTCAAGAAGGGAATAAAAAATGGAAGAAATAAAAGAAAAATCAGAATATTGTTTAAATTGTAAAGTAAAGCCATGTTCTATAAAAGGATGTCCATTAGGAAACGAAATCCCACAATTTATAGAACAAATCAAGCAAGAAAACTACAAAAAAGCATATGAAATACTAGCAAAAACAACAGTATTACAAGGAATATGTGGAAGGATTTGTCCACATCAAAAACAATGTCAAGGCTCATGTGTAAGGGGAATAAAAGGAGAGCCAGTATCAATAGGAGAATTAGAGGCCTTTGCTTTTGATACAATAATAGAAGATGACAGCAGTTTATTGAATTGTTATAAAGAAGAAATAAACAATAACAAAACAAATAAAAAAGTAGCTGTAATTGGTGGTGGACCTGCTGGACTAACAGCAAGTAGTTTTTTAGCCAAAGGTGGAGCAAAAGTAACTATCTATGAAAAATACGATTATCTAGGTGGGTTATTAGTGCATGGAATTCCAGAATTCAGATTACCAAAAGAAATTGTTAAAAAAACAGTAGATAAAATCTTAAACCTAGGAATTGAAGTAAAATACAATATGCAATTAGGAAAAAATCTATTTTTAAATGACTTGTTAAAAGAATATGATGCCATATTTTTAAGCATAGGTGCTAATAAATCAGCCAAAATGGGAGTTAGTGGAGAAGAACTAGAAGGTGTTATTGGTGGAAATGAACTTTTAGAATATAACTTACATCCTAATTATGAGGGCAAAACAGTGGCTGTAATTGGTGGTGGAAATGTAGCAATGGATTGCGCAAGAACAATTAAAAGGCTAGGAGCAAAAGAAGTAAAAGTAATTTACAGAAGAGCAAAAGAACAAATGCCAGCAGAAGAAAAAGAGGTAGAAGATGCTAAAAAAGAAGGAATTGAATTTTTATTCCAAAATAATATAGTAAAAATAATAGGAAAAGACAAAGTAGAAAAAGCAGAATTAATAAAAACACAATTAGTTCAAAAAGAAAATGAGAATAGACTAGTGCCAGTAAATATTGAGGGTAGCAATTATGAAATAAAAGTAGACCACATTGTAATGGCATTAGGTTCTAAAGTAGAAAATTATGTACAAGAACTAGGATTAAAAACAACAAAATGGGGAACCATTGAAGTAAACGAAAATTACCAAACATCTAACCCTAAAATATATGCAGGAGGAGACTTAGCAGGAGTAAAATCAACAGTTGCATGGGCAGCATATTCAGGAAGAGAAGCAGCAAAAAACATATTAGAAAATTAAAGATGTGTCCCAAATTTCACAAAAATGTGAATTAGGGACGTTTCTTTTTTCACATTTTTGTGAAAAAAGAAACGTCCCCAACGTCACATACAAAATTATAGTGATAGTATAAATTTGTATAAAAATATTGCTAAAAAATTAGAAAAAGTATATAATATAATTAGAAGAAATACTAAAAAGGGGGACGATAATATGAGTGGTTATATTGAAAGAAGCATAGAAAACAAATTTAATGAATTAGCCAAAGCATTCCCAGTTATTATGATTACAGGTTCAAGACAAGTTGGAAAAACTACACTTTTAAATAATATACAAAAAAAAGAAAATGAAAAAATAAACTATATATCTTTAGACAATTTATCAATAAGAGCATTAGCAATTGAAGAGCCAGAAATGTTTTTAGAAAGATATAAGCCACCACTAATAATAGATGAATTTCAATATGCACCTAAGTTATTGTCGTACATAAAAATAATAGTAGATAAAAAAAGACAAGAACACTTAGAAAACAAAGAAGTAGAAGCAACAGGACTGTATTATTTAACAGGTTCACAAGTATTTCACACAATGCAAAGTATTAGTGAATCTTTAGCAGGAAGAGTTGGAATATTAGAATTATATCCATTATCAAATAGGGAAATAGAAAAGAAAAAGGATCAAATGTTTTTGCCAACATATGAAGAACTTGAAAAAAGAGAAAAAGCAGATAGATTAGAAGTTGACCAATTATATGAAAAAATACTAAAGGGAAGTTATCCTGAATTATATTCAAATCCAAATATAGAGCCAAGAGATTTTTTTGAAACTTATATAAAAACATATATAGAAAGAGATATAAGAGAACTAATAAATGTAAAAGATGAAACAAAATTCTTAAAATTTATAGAATCAATTGCAGTAAGAACAGGTCAAGAACTAAACATAAACGACATATCAAATTCAATAGAAATAAATAATATGACAGCACAAAATTGGTTATCTATTTTAGTAAGTACAGGATTGGTATATTTATTACAACCATATTCAAATAACAATGTATCTAGGATAGTAAAAAGACCTAAAATTTATTTTATGGACACAGGACTTGCTTGCTATTTAGCAGGATATATGGACAGTATAACACTAGAAAGAAGTGCATTTAATGGTGCAATTTTAGAAACATATGTAGTGACAGAAGTTATAAAATCATTTTCAAATCAAGGCTTAGATAGTAGAAAATACTTGTATTATTACAGAGATAACAATGTAAAGGAAATAGGTTTAATTATTATATATAATAATAAAGTGTATCCTTTAGAAATAAAGAAAAGCTATAATCCAGGTAAACAGGCAATAAAGAATTTTGATGTTACTAAAAAGTTTGGAATGGAAATAGGAAATGGTGGTGTTATATGTCTAACAAAAGATATATTTCCAATTGATAAAAATAATAATTTGATACCTATTGAATTACTGTAAAAATGAAAAAAGTGCATTAAAAACCAAAGTTTTTTCATATTTTTGAAAAAACTTTGGTTTTGAAGTAAAAAATGAAGTTTAGTTCACCCAAAGAGGTTCAAAATTTCTTCTTTAGAAAATTTATTAATAAACGAAGTTTTTGTACTTAGCATATTATCAACCAATTCAGCCTTTTTTTGTTGCAACTCATAAATCTTTTCTTCAATAGAATTCTTAGTAATCAACTTATAAACCTGAACATTATTCTTTTGACCAATTCTGTAAGCCCTATCTGTTGCTTGATTTTCAGTAGACAAATTCCACCAAGGGTCATAATGAATAACCATATCTGCACCAGTTAAATTCAGACCAGTTCCACCAGCCTTAAGAGAAATCAAAAACACCTTAATATCAGGATTTTTATTAAATTCTTCTACTAATTCAAGTCTTTCATCAACTTTAGTACTACCAGTCAACTTAAAATAAGAAATATTTTTTTGTTGTAAATCCTTTTCAATAATCTCAAACATAGAAGTATAACCAGAAAACAGTAAAATCTTATGACCACTATTAGTTGCTTCATCTATTACCTCAATACATTGTTCTAACTTGCTACTACCACTTTTGTAATCTTCAATAAATAGGCTTGGATGACAACAAATTTGTCTTAGTCTTGTAAGAGCTGCAAGTATTTGCATTTGGCTCTTTTCAAAACCATTTAATTCAATTTCATCTGCTATTTCCTGTTTTGCCTGAGCCAAATAATTCAAGTAAATATTTCTTTGTTCTTCTTCCATTTCATTATTTAGTATTGTTATAGTCTTATCTGGAAGTTCAGTTAAAACCTCTTTTTTATTTCTTCTTAAAATAAAAGGTTCAATAAGCATCCTAAGTTTTGCCATAACATCTTGATTTTCGTCTTTTACAATTGGTATTTCATACATTGTTTTAAACTTTTTATAGCTAAACAAATAACCAGGCATAATAAAATCAAAAATAGACCAAAGCTCAGACAAAGAATTTTCAATTGGTGTTCCAGTTAGTGCATACCTTGTATCTGCCTTTATTTTTTTAATAGCCTTAGCATTTTGAGTGTTGCTATTTTTTAAATATTGTGCTTCATCTGCAATAATGTAGCGAAATTGATAGTCTTGTTCAATATATAGTTCAATATCTCTTTTTAATAAATCATAAGAAGTAATTACTATATCATATTGTCCCATTTCTCGAATTTTTCTTTTTCTTTCAGTTAAAGAACCTCTAATTACTAAAGTTTTTAAGCCTTTTGTGAATTTTTCAGCTTCATTTTGCCAATTTAGAGTCAAAGAACTTGGAGAAACTACAAGACTTGCTTTTTTTTGCTCAATATTTTGTGTGTTTTGAACATAATCAACAATAACAGATAACATTTGAATAGTTTTTCCGAAGTCCCATATCATCTGCTAAAATACCACCAAACTTATAACTGTCTAAAATTTTCATCCACTTAAAACCAGTTTTTTGGTAATATCTTAAAATATGTTCTAAATTTTTAGGAACTATAAGTTCTTCTTCTAGCAATTCTTTATCCATATTATTTACAATTTGCCTATATTCAGCATTTTTAACAATTTCAGTACCTTTCATATTTTTAAGCAATTGATTTAAATACAAACTCCTATTAACAGGCAATTTAATCTCACCATCTTGTATTGATTTATAATCAATATCCATACCTGTAACTAATTTGTCTAAAAAGTCAATTTCTTTATTCTCTTCAAGGCTTAGAAAACTGCCATCTTTTAGCCTGTAATATTTCTTCTTTAATGAATATTTAGACATTATATCTTGAAGTTCAGATATATTTATGTCCATATTTTTTAAGTCAATTGATAACAAATTATTTTCTACTTTAACACCAATATTTCCAAGTTTAGGTTGTCTAATTTGATTATCTTTAAACTTTTGTGTTACTAAAACTTCAAATTTTTGCATATAATAATCGACATCTTCTGTCAAAAAGCGATAAATATCATCATTATTTGGCAAAATGAACCTCAAATTTTTACTGTCAAACATAAAACCAGTTTTTCTAAATACATTCAAAGTCTTAGTTTCTTGTATCATATTTCTTGGGAAATCCAAATGCAAAGATTCATCTAATGGATTAAATTCATAATCTTCATAAGAAAATTTGACCTCTGCAATTAAATAATTTTTTTTATCAAAATCTAAAAACACTTTAACTCCAAGCTCTTTAGGTTTATAAGTTTCTATCTCTTCTTCAGTTAAATTCTCTAAAATAATCGCATTTTTAACTTTGGGAATAACAATAGAAAAAAGTTGCTTTAATTCATCTTTTCCCAATAAAACCTCTGTAATATAGTTTTTTCTAAATAACTCTAGTAGCTTTAAATTACTATTTTCGAACTCTTTTGAACAACGATAAAGCTTTTCTTCATCTAGCACATATTTATATTGTTTACCCTTAACAATAGTTACCTTAAAAACATCAATATTTGGCTCAATAATATATTGACCATCATTTCTTTTCTTTAACTTAAATTCAATTTTAGGCTGTTCATCTGTAAAAACAACTTCCTGTGTATTATAATCTTTTTGAAAAACAACCTTTTTGCCATTTAAAATATCAAATAAATCATCAATTCCACTACTACTTAGCAAAATATTAGTTTCATTTAAAGCCTTTCCATAATAACGAAAATTGCTATTAGAATTAGAATTGGCATATTTAATAATCTCAGCATACTTTAAAATGAAGTCTAATAAAGGCTTACTTTCTTCTTCAAACATCTCTACAGTATGAATAAATTCTAGCTTTCCACCATATTTGTAAAAAGATTTATTCATCATTCTAGTATAAAATTCAGACAAATCCTTAATTTTATACATTTTATTTGTTCCTATTTTAAACTCTGCCCTCATATCTCCGTGAAAATTTATCATATATAATTTTAGGCTCTAATTTAATAGTACCTTTATTTTTTAATTCTATTTCTTCGTCTTGACCTATATCATCAATTTCTTCGTTATAAAATGTATTAACAATTTGCTTGAAATTTTTATATTGATTTGTGGTATTTAAAGTATTTGCATTATCTATAAATTTGTTATTAATTGACATTGTTTTACTCCTTTTCTCGGTGTACTATTATATAATAATTTGAGGTAAAAAGCAAGTGAAAAATTGTGACCACAAAAAAACTTAACAAATAAAAAAATGAAAAACTTCAAATAATTATGCATAAAAAAATGAAGTTTTTCATTTTTTTATTGATTACAGCAAAAAAGTATGTTAAAATTAAATAAAATGGGGGTGAACCTTAAATGGAAAGAAAATTTTTAGAACAGTTAAAAGATTGGAAAAATAGAAACATCAAAGAGCCACTTATGATAATAGGTGCAAGGCAAATAGGGAAAACATATATAATAAATAAATTTTGCAAAGAAAATTATGAAAAATATCTATATTTAAACTTTGAGAACATATCAAAGCTTTCTTCTGTATTTGATAGTACATTAGAGCCAAAAGAAATTATACACAAAATAGAAATATTAACAGGAGAAAACATAGATATAGAAAAAACAGTAATATTTTTTGATGAAATTCAAATTTGTGAAAGAGCAATAACATCATTAAAGTATTTTTGCGAAGCACAAGAAAATTACAGAATAATTACAGCAGGAAGCTTGCTGGGAGTCAAATTGCATCGATTTGCTTCATCCTTCCCAGTAGGAAAAGTAAGAATATTAAATATGTATCCAATGGACTTTGAAGAATTTTTATGGGCAATAGGAGAAGAAGAATTATCAAAAGAAATAAGAAATTGTTACACTAACAAAAAGCCTATGGCAGAAATTTTACACGAAAAAGCAATTAAATATTATCAAGACTATTTATATGTAGGAGGAATGCCACAAGCAATTTTAAATTATATTGAGCATGAAAAAAATAGCTTATTGATAGAAAGAGTAATTCACAATTCCATTATTACAGCATACATAGCAGACATGAGAAAATACACTACAAGTGGAGCAGAAACAATAAAAATCAATGAAATATATGATTCTATACCAAAACAGCTAGCAAAGGAAAACACAAAATTCAAATACAACATAGTAAAACCAACTGCAAATAAAAGAGACTACGAATTGCCATTAGATTGGTTGGTGGCAAGTTCATTGGTCTACAAAGCAAACAAATTAGAAACACCTAAAACACCACTTCGTATATTTATTGATAACACAAACTTTAAAGTCTATTTAAATGATGTTGGCCTATTAGCAACACTTACAGATGTACCATATCAAGATATACAATTAAACCAAAATAGCATATTTAAAGGTGCTTTAACAGAAAACTATGTTGCCCAAGAATTAAAAGCAAAGCAAATAGACTTAATATATTATAAACCAACACAAACAATGGAAATTGATTTTGTAATAAGTAAAGAAAATCAAGTAATACCAATAGAGATAAAAGCAGGAGAACACATAAAATCAAGAAGCATGTCAAACTACATTCTAAAATACAAACCACCATATGCAATTAGAATATCAGCAAGAAACTTTGGTTTCTCAAATAATATATATTCAATACCATTGTATGCTGTGTTCTGCTTATAAAGTAATACCAAGGCACTATTACAATTTTTGGTATCGTAGTGCCTGTCCCAATTATGCCCAAATGGGAACAATTGTACCTGTCCCAATTATGCCAAAAAAGGAGAGAAGAATTTTATGGAAGACTATGTAATTGTTATAGGTGGAGGATTAGCTGGATGTGAAGCAGCTTACCAAATTGCAAAGAGAAATATTAAAGTAAAGTTATACGAGATGAAGCCACAAAAGTATTCACCAGCACATAGTAATCAAGACTTAGCAGAGATTGTATGTAGCAATTCTTTTAAGTCAAATTTGATTACTAATGCTTGTGGTTTGTTAAAGGAAGAGTTAAGGAGATTAGATTCTTTGTTAATTCGTATAGCTGATGAAACAAAAGTGCCAGCTGGACAAGCTTTAGCAGTTGATAGAGATGCTTTTGCTAAAAGAGTAACTAAGGAAATTATGAAAAACCCTTACATAGAGGTTATTAATGAAGAGGTTACTAATATTAAGGAAATGATAAAAGACCATATTGTTATTATTGCAACAGGTCCACTTACTTCTAATGGACTAGCAAAGCAAATTCAAGAGATAACAGGTCAAGATAAGTTGTATTTTTATGATGCTGCAGCTCCTATTTTGGAAAAAGACAGCATTAATTTTGATATTGCTTTTTATGGAGATAGATATAGAAAAGAGAAGAAAAAGGATGAAACAATGGAAGAATGGAAGAAGAGGCTAGAAGAGCAAAATACAGAAGAACAAAGTTATATCAATTTGCCAATGAATAAAGAGGAATATGAAGCTTTTTGGAAAGCTTTAGTGGAAGCAGAAGTTGTGACTTTGCGTGAATTTGAAAAAAGAGAGATTTTTGAGGGCTGTATGCCAATTGAAATAATGGCAAAAAGAGGAATAGACACATTAAGGTTTGGACCATTAAAACCAGTTGGATTTGATGACCCAAGATATGGCAAAAGACCATATGCAGTTGTACAATTAAGGCAAGATGACAAACAAGCAAAACTTTACAATATGGTAGGTTTCCAAACAAACTTAAAATTTGGAGAACAAAAAAGAGTATTTAGTATGATACCAGGATTAGAACAAGCAGAATTCGTAAAATATGGTGTAATGCATAGAAACACATATATAAACTCTAGCCAATTATTAAACGAAACATATCAAGTAAAAAACATACCAAACTTATACTTTGCAGGGCAAATA
Organism: uncultured Clostridium sp.; assembly: GCA_950059165.1. Lineage (GTDB taxonomy): Bacteria > Bacillota > Clostridia > TANB77 > CAG-508 > CAG-269. The sequence goes on along the minus strand of CATLUC010000003.1, from coordinate 16,486 downwards.
ACAGGCGTAGAAGGATATGTAGAGTCAATATCATCAGGTTTAGTTGCAGGCTTAAACGCAGCCAATGATTTTAGGGACGGAAGAAAAAATCATGATGTATTTGAAGATGGTGCGTTTAAAGATGAGGTCAAGAAATGTTGTTTTTCGGAGTACACTGTTATAGGTGCTTTGGCTAAATATGTTTCAACTCCAAATGATAAGTTCCAGCCAATGAATGCTAATTTTGGAATTTTGCCAGAATTGGAAGGAAAGAGGATTAGAGATAAAAAAGAGAGGTATATGAAGCTTGCTGAAAGGAGTTTGGAAAATATCTTTGTTTTTGCTAAAATATAACAATTATTTCAAAAATATTACATATATATGTTATTTACGTAAAAAAGTTGCATTTTATGTAAAAGTATGGTAAAATATAAAAAGTAGTATTAT
>CATLUC010000003.1:0-16050 GCA_950059165.1 uncultured Clostridium sp. | reverse complement strand
AAAGGAGAGAAAAATATGAGTATTTTAGAGGAAGAAAAATTGAATCAATTAGCACAAAGATTTACTGAATTAGATTTTAAAGACACAAATATTGTAGAAAAAGTAGAAGAAATCGTTAATGATGTTTTAAAAGACAATGCAGACAAAATAGGTACAGTAACACAAACAACAACTATTGATGAAGCATTTGAAGAAGAAAAACAGGGATTTGAAGAATTACAAAAATTGCAAGATGATGGAGTATTAGATTACATAGCAAATAAAGATTTAAAAAATGTGCTAGAAGCAAATGCAAAAGACGGAATTAAAGATGAAGAAGCAGAAAAATTATCTTTAGAAGAAGCAGGATATGTAGCAGAGGCCTTAAAAGAAGCAAAACCAGAGGATATTTTAGCAGAAATTTTTAAAAAATTAGAAGAAGTAATCGAAGAAAAAAAGAAAGCAATAGATAAAAAAATAGAAAAAAATGAAGCTATGCGTTCAAAAGTTGAAAAAAGAGAAGAATTAAAAATTGCAAGAGCAAAAGTCAACAATCTTTATCAAAAAACACAAAATTATAAAGGAACAGAAGGAAAAAATTTGAACCAAAATGTTGGTGCAGCTGTTGCAGATTTAGATATGCAATTAGTAAAATTAACGAGAGAGACTTCACGTGATGGAGTTGAAATTACAGATGCTATGTTAGACGAAGAAAATAAAAAATTTGAAGAAGAAAAGAAAGGCTTAGATGATTTACTAAACAAAATTAAAGAGTCTTATAAAAATAAAGATAATGAAAATATAAAATTAGATTTAATTGAAAAGCAAATTGATGATGTAACAGATGGAATTACTACTAATATGAAATTTGAAGACTTTTATTCAAAAACAAAGGATTTATATGCAATATATGAACAAAATAAAAATACAGATGGTGTATTAGAATTATTTCGAAATAAAATGATAACACTAAAAAAAGAAGATGCTAGAGGACTAGAAACAGAAGTTCAATTAAATGTAGGTTCAATTACAGATGCAGGAATAGGAAGAATGAATGTTGTAAGAGCTAGCTATATGAATTATACAAGTAAAAGTGATAAGACAGAAGAAGATAGAAAAGAAATACAAGAGGAAATCGGAAGATATAAAAGATATAAAGAAGTATTTGAAACAATTTGTGGAGATGGAAAAGAAGTAGCACCATTAATGACAGAACAAGAATATATTGATGAATTTATGGAAATGGAAAAAGACTCAGAAAAATATGGGATTTTTAGCGCAGGCAAAGCAAATAGAGTAGCTCAACAAATGCAAAAATTGCATAAAGTGTTAAACGGATTTATTAAAATGGTAGATGGAAATAGCAGAATAATAGAAGCATATAAAATAGTGGCAGGAAAATTATACGCTAATCAAGCTGTTAAAGACAATAATCTTCCACCTAAAATATTATTAAATGAAAAAAGAAAAGAAACTGTAAAAGAAACATATAAAGAAGAAAATCCAAATAATCGTATTGAAGAAGAAGCATATAGAAAAATGCAAGAAACACAAGAACAAATAGCAAAAGATGTAACAGGAGAGGTGCAAATTAGAAAGGGAAATGCGTCAAAAGAGGTTGAAAAATTTTCAGGAGATGTAATAGATAAAGATGGAAAAGTAATAAAAAATGGACAAGGAGAAGTTAGCCAATATAACTATGGATATGGCGATAGTAATGATGGTAGTAGATAATAACTAAGTAATTGAAAAGAATAAGATAAAAGTAGGCACAAAAGTGTTTACTTTTATTTTATATTATTTAGAAAGTCATTTCTGACTTTCTAAATAATATAAAATACAATGTACACAATTTTACTTGCGTAAAATTGGCACACGAACAAATTTACGGAAAGCCAAAGAGAAAAGTTAAAGTTATGCAAATATTAAGGCTTTCCGATTTGTTCTATATGTAGTGTTTTTAAAATAGGGAAAATCCCATCCGTTAGAAATAAATTCTTCGGGATGGGATTTCTCTTCATACAATGCCTCGCTGATTCTTGTTGCTACTGTTTTTGTTTGGATAATCAGACACAATATTGACTACAATCGAAATCGTAATCGATATTATATCGACTATATAGTAGCACACGAAGAAACTAATTGGTGGAATAGGAACCCACCGTGCCACTACAACCAGCACAGCCATTGCGACTGTTACGATTATTGTGGCACTAACAGCCCACTTTTTCTTGCCAGGGACAATAGTGGTTGCCATCATAAACACTGCGACAACTGCAGCACATAGACAACCAACTATGCACCATTTGTTTATTCCGAAATGCCGGATTCCTAATGGTACGATCCCCAACAGAGGAAGTGCAAGACTTACGATATAGATAACAAGGTTCCCTGAGTTTAAAAAATTTTTTTTCATGATGATATCTCCTTTTCTATACAAAACTATTTAGTTGCTACATATATAGTATAACATATTTTACATAAAAAATCAAATATTATGGAAATCTAGGAAGAACATTTAAAATAAGTAAACAATTAAGATATTTTAAGCATCGTATATAGTTTTACTTTGTACAAAAAAATCAAAAAAATTCCAAGTTTTTTATTGACTTACAGCCATTAACGTGGTAAAATATAATCTGTTATATAAATTGCCAATATTAGGCAAATTTATAACATTTGCATTCTTTTTTATATGCTAAACATAGCAAACCAAAAAAGAATACCGAAAACCAAAAACAGGAGGTGAAATTTAAGTGCCAACCATTAATCAATTAGTAAGAAAAGGAAGAAAAACAGGAGTAACAAAATCAACAGCACCAGCACTTCAACATGGATGGAACTCAAAAAACAAAAAACTAACAAATAACAGAGCTCCACAAAAAAGAGGAGTATGTACAGTTGTAAAAACAGTTACACCTAAAAAGCCAAACTCTGCTTTAAGAAAAGTTGCCAGAGTAAGACTTTCTAATGGTTATGAAGTTACATCTTATATACCAGGTATAGGACATAACTTACAAGAACACAGTGTTGTATTAATAAGAGGTGGTAGGGTAAAAGACTTACCAGGTGTTAGATACCATATCATCAGAGGAACATTAGATACAGCAGGTGTTAAAGATAGAATGCAAGCGCGTTCTAAGTATGGAGCTAAGAAACCAAAGAAATAAGCCTAAACAAATGAAATCAGGCATCTTGCACATTTTCGATATTTGTTTCAAACTTCGACGTACCAATGTACGCCATCAGCTTGTAACAAATACCAAAAATGCACAATATACCTAATTTGCTTTGTTTATGCGAAATAAAAGTTGAAAGCAGCAACTTGCACAGTTTCGCAATTTGTTTATGAAAACAGAGGTGGAAAAGCTTTAAAACACTAGTGCTTGTTATTTTGTCTAAATTAAGGTACTTAAATTTAGAATAGATATATAAGCGCTAAACTTAAAAAACAAGATTTTTTAAGAGTACCTAAATGCTTTTTATAGAGCATTAACAAGAAGGAGACATGGAATCTAAAATCATTTATTTAAACAGAAATGACTGAAGATTAACTAAAGTCCCCTTACACAAAAAAGGAGGGAAGAATAGTGCCAAGAAAAGGATATGTAGCAAAAAGAGAGGTATTACCAGACCCAATTTATAACAGTAAAGTTGTTACAAAATTAGTAAACAACATCATGTTAGATGGGAAAAAATCAGTTGCTCAAAAAATAGTATATGATGCATTTGACATCATAAAAGAAAAAGAAGGTAAAAATCCTTTAGAAGTTTTTGAAGCAGCTTTAGAAAATGTTATGCCAGTTTTAGAAGTAAAAGCAAGAAGAGTTGGTGGGGCAACTTACCAAGTTCCACTTGAAATTAGACCAGAAAGAAGACAAACTTTAGGTCTTAGATGGATTGTATCTTATGCTAGAAATAGACATGAAAAAACAATGGCTGAAAAATTAGCTGGTGAACTTATGGATGCAGTAGCTGGAAACGGTGGAGCATTCAAGAAAAAAGAAGACACACATAGAATGGCAGAGGCTAATAAGGCTTTTGCACACTACAAATGGTAAAATTTTGATTAAAAGCAATAATCTGCACATTTTCAATATTTATTTCAAACTTAGGCGTTCACAACGTACGCCTTCAGCTTGTAATAAATATCAAAAATGCACATCTCATCACTTTTAATCAAAATTTAGATTAGAAGTAAAAATTTAATAAATTAGAATTTTAGCTAGGAAAACGAACAAAAATATTTTTGTGAAGTTTGACAACGCGAAAAAATTAATTTAGTAAATTTTAATATTAGAAAGGGGGAAATATACAAAATGGCAGGAAGAGCATACCCACTAGAAAAAACTAGAAATATAGGAATTATGGCACATATAGATGCCGGAAAAACAACAACAACAGAAAGAATCTTATTTTATACAGGTAAAGTTCATAAAATAGGTGAAACACATGAGGGTGCAGCAACTATGGACTGGATGGCACAAGAACAAGAAAGAGGTATTACAATTACATCTGCTTGTACAACATGTTTTTGGAATGGCAATAGAATAAACATTATTGACACACCAGGACACGTTGACTTTACAGTAGAAGTACAAAGGTCTTTAAAAGTTCTTGATGGAGCAGTAACAGTTTTAGCTGCAAAAGGTGGAGTTCAACCACAAACAGAAACAGTTTGGAGACAAGCTGACAAATACAGTGTACCAAGAATGGTATATGTTAATAAAATGGATATTACAGGAGCAAACTTTATGCTTTGTGTAGACCAATTAAAAAACAGATTAAAAGCAAATGCTGTACCAATTCAATTACCAATTGGAGCAGAAGACAACTTCAAAGGAATTGTAGACCTAATCAAAATGAGAGCATTCTTACACAAAGATGATTTAGGAAAAGAAATTGAAGAAACAGATATTCCAGACGATATGAAACAATTAGCTGAAGAATATCATAACAAAATGATAGAATCAGTTGCAGAACAAGATGAAGAATTAATGATGAAATATTTAGATGGAGAAGAACTTACAGAGGAAGAAATCAAAAAAGGTTTACGTGTAGGAACAATTAATAATACAATAGTTCCAGTAACATGTGGTTCTTCATACAAAAACAAGGGAGTTCAAGAACTTTTAGATGCAATTATTGATTATATGCCAGCACCAACTGACATAGCACATATCAAAGGTGAAACACCAGATGGACAAGAAACAGAAGCTAAAACTTCTGATAGTGAACCATTTGCAGCATTAGCATTTAAAATTGCAACAGACCCATTTGTTGGAAAATTATGTTTCTTTAGAGTTTATTCTGGAACACTAGAATCAGGTTCAACAGTGTTAAACTCAAGCAAAGACAAAAAAGAAAGAATAGGAAGAATTCTTCAAATGCACTCAAACCACAGAGAAGATATTGACAAAGTATATGCAGGAGACATTGCAGCAGCTGTTGGAATGAAAGATGTAACAACTGGAAACACACTATGTGACCCAGACCATCCAATCATTCTAGAATCAATGGAATTCCCAGAGCCAGTTATCGATATAGCTATTGAGCCAAAAGATAAAGCAGCTCAAGAAAAAATGGGAATTGCATTAGGAAAATTAGCAGAAGAAGACCCAACATTTAAAGCATATACAAACCAAGAAACAGGTCAAACAATTATCGCTGGTATGGGTGAATTACACTTAGACATCATCGTAGACAGATTAAAAAGAGAATTCAAAGTAGAATGTAATGTAGGTAAACCACAAGTTGCTTACAAAGAAACAATTAGAAACAAAGTTAAAGTACAAGGTAAATTCATTCGTCAATCAGGTGGTAAAGGACAATATGGTGATGTTTGGTTTGAAATGGAACCATTAGAACCAGGAAAAGGAATTGAATTTGAAAGCAAAATCGTAGGTGGAGCAGTTCCAAAAGAATATATCAAACCAATTGAACAAGGAATGAGAGAAGCAGCTGAAAGTGGTATTTTAGCAGGTTACCCAGTAATCGACTTCAAAGCTACTTTAGTAGATGGTTCTTACCATGAAGTTGACTCATCAGAAATGGCGTTCAAAATTGCAGCTTCTATGGCCTTCAAAGAAGGTTGTAAACAAGCAAAAGCTGTAATCCTAGAACCTATCATGAAAGTTGAAATAACAGTTCCAGAAGAATATATGGGAGATGTTATTGGAGATATAAACTCTAGACGTGGAAGAATGGAAGGTATGGATAGTGACGATGGAATGCAAGAAATTCACTCATTTGTACCATTATCAGAAATGTTTGGATATGCAACAGACTTACGTTCAAAAACACAAGGTAGAGGAACTTATACAATGGAACCATCACACTATGAAGAAGTACCAAAATCAGTTTTTGAGAGTATTGTTGCTTCTAAAGCAAAAAATGATTAAAATTTAATCTGAAATCACTATACTGTGCATTTTGTTAATAGTACGCTATCAGCTTGATAACAATATCCAAAATTCACATTATAGCAATTTTATATTAAATTCAATATATGAATATACAATTTTCAAGCTTGTAATTAACAACAAAAATGCACAATATACTAAATTTATACTGAATTTGATAAAGGGGCTTGCAATTTTTATAAAAATGTTATAAAATGCAAGTGCAATAAAAAAGTTATTAAATTTAAAAAATAATAAGAAGTAGCTATAAAAGCTAACTAAAAAGAAAGAGGAGGATTTCAAAATGGCAAAAGCAAAATTTGAAAGAACAAAACCACATGTTAACATTGGTACAATTGGTCACGTAGACCATGGAAAAACAACAACAACAGCAGCTATCACAAAATACTTATCATTATTAGGAAAAGCACAATACGAAGCTTATGACAAAATTGACGGTGCTCCAGAAGAAAGAGAAAGAGGAATCACAATCAACACAGCACACGTAGAATATGAAACAGAAGCAAGACACTATGCACACGTTGACTGTCCAGGACACGCTGACTACGTTAAAAACATGATTACAGGTGCAGCTCAAATGGACGGTGCAGTACTAGTAGTATCTGCAGCAGATGGACCTATGCCTCAAACAAGAGAGCACATCTTATTAGCAAGACAAGTTGGTGTTAAATACATCGTTGTTTACCTAAACAAATGTGATATGGTAGATGACCCAGAACTATTAGAATTAGTTGAAATGGAAGTAAGAGACCTACTTAGCGAATATGATTTCCCAGGAGATGATATTCCAATTATAAAAGGTTCTTCATTAAAAGTATTAGAAAGCTCATCAACAAATCCAGATGATGAAGTTTACCAACCAATGAAAGAATTAATGGCAGCTATTGATAGCTACATTCCAACACCAGAAAGACCAATCGACCAACCATTCTTAATGCCAGTTGAAGACGTATTCACAATTACAGGACGTGGAACAGTTGCAACAGGTAGAGTAGAAAGAGGTATCGTAAAAGTTTCTGACGAAGTTGAAATCATTGGTTTATCAACAGAAAGAAAGAAAACAGTTATTACTGGTGTAGAAATGTTCAGAAAATTATTAGACCAAGCAGAAGCTGGTGACAATATCGGAGCATTACTAAGAGGTATTGATAGAAAAGAAATCGAAAGAGGTCAAGTACTTGCAAAACCAGGAACAATAAATCCACATACAAAATTCACTTCTGAAGTTTATGTATTAACAAAAGAAGAAGGTGGAAGACATACACCATTCTTCAATGGATACAGACCACAATTCTACTTCAGAACAACAGACGTTACAGGTGTTATCGAATTAGCAGCTGGAACAGAAATGGTTATGCCAGGAGATAACGTATCAATGACAATCGAATTAATTACACCTATCGCTATCGAAAAAGGATTAAGATTCGCTATTCGTGAAGGTGGTAGAACAGTAGGTTCAGGTGTCGTTGCAGATATCTTAGCTTAATATAAAAATAAAAAATGTCGTGTTGGGGACGTTTCCAATGCGACATTTTTTTATATTCTCAAGAAAAAAATTAGTAGGATTTGGGGACGGCCCCAAAATCCTATATAAAAAATCTTACAAATTAATATATTCTTAAGAAAAAAATAAAAATCTCTTGCTTTTTTCCATAAAGAATAATAAAATATAGTTATCAAAAATATAATTAAAATAGCAAACTTTAAGGGGGAAAATCATGAAAATAATACTAGACGCAATGGGAGGAGACAATGCACCAGATGCTAACATCAAAGGAGCAGTAAATGCAATAAACAAAGTAAAAGCAGAAGTTGTATTAGTTGGAAAAGAAGAAGTAATTAGAAATAGAGTAAAAGAAATATATGGAAAAGAATTAGAAGAGATTTCAAACAGACTAAAAATAAAAAATGCAACCGAAACTATTGAAATGGAAGACACCCCAACAGTAGCAATAAAACACAAAAAAGATTCTTCTATGGTTGTTGGTTTTAAAATGCTAAAAGAAGATGAGGGAGATGTATTTATATCAGCAGGAAACTCAGGAGCTTTACTAACACGGAGCGACATTAATTGTTGGAAGAATTAAAGGTATTGATAGACCAGCGTTAGCACGGAATTTTGCCAGCATATAAAAGTCAATTATTATTAATTGATGCAGGTTCTAATACAAATTGCAAACCAATTAATTTATTACAATTTGCCCAAATGTCTAGCATTTATTTAAAAAATACATATGGAATAGAAAGACCTGCAATTGGCTTGTTAAATATTGGAACAGAAGAAACAAAAGGAAATGAACTAGTAAAAGAAAGTTATAAATTACTAAAAGAAAAAGCAGAGGAGTTAGATTTAAACTTTGTAGGAAATGTAGAAGGAAGAGATGCATTTTCTGGTAAAATAGATGCAATTGTAGCAGATGGCTTTACAGGTAATGTATTTTTAAAAACAACAGAAGGATTAGGTAAATTTGTAAAAAAATCATTAACAGAAAGTTTTACAAAAAACATATTAGCAAAAATTTTTGCAATTCCAGCTTTACCAGCAATAAAAAGATTTAGTAAAACGATGGATTACAAATCTTATGGAGGAGCATTATTTTTAGGAGTAAAAAAACCAGTTGTAAAAGCACATGGAAGTAGTGATAGTTTATTGTTTGAATATACCATAATACAAGCAGAAAAATTTGTAGAAAATAAAGCAGTAGAACATATGATAGAACAGTTTGAAAAACAAAGTATAAATTAGGCAAATATATTAAAATAAAAGTCGAAAAATATATATTTAAAACTGACTTGGTGGTACAAAATAAAAATATTTCAAAAATATACTTGACAAAAACAAAAACATATAATATAAATGAAATATAAAATTAAACATTTGCAAACTTGAGAGGAGGTGAACTCTAGAAAGATGAGTTCAGAAGAAATTTTAGAAAAAGTAAAAGGTATTATTGTAGAACAATTAGGAGTTGCAGACAATGCAGTAGTAATGGAAGCATCTTTTATAGATGACTTAGGAGCAGATTCATTAGACATTGTCGAATTAGTTATGGCTTTAGAAGAAGAATTTGACATAGAAATTCCTGACAGTGACGCAGAAAAAGTAGTAACAGTAGGAGACGTAGTAGACTACATAAAAGAAAATGTAAAATAGAAATAAATTCCAATCTTCAATTAAGAGGATTGGTTTTTTATGTATTAAGAAAATGGTATGGGCTTATCAGACTGTTTCACAGATTGATAAGTCAAAAAAAGTAGTGATATAATTGATTTTTTTGAACTTATATGATATAATTGGTCTTAAGGAGGAATTTCTATGGAAAGAATTATAACTGATTTAATAAAATGGAAAGGATCAGAAAATAGAAAACCATTAATAATCCATGGAGCTAGACAAGTTGGAAAAACATATATAATAAAGAAATTTGGAAAAGAGTATTATGATAATTTAATATATGTAAATTTTGAAACAAATCAAGAATTAAGTTCACAAATTTCAGATACCATAGATGCAAAATATGTAATAAATAAGCTTGAATTATTTTATGAAGAAAAAATCATACCAGGAAAAACATTAATATTCTTTGATGAAATTCAAGCAAATGAAAGGGCATTAACATCATTAAAATATTTTTATGAAGATGCTCCAGAATATCATATAATATCTGCAGGTTCATTACTTGGAATAGCAGTTAATAGAAAAGAATATTCATTTCCAGTAGGTAAAGTTCAAATGATGAATATGTATCCATTATCATTTAAAGAATTTTTAATAGCTATAGGAAGAAAAAATTTAATAAATGAAATTCAAACACATTTTGATAATAATGAAAAATTAGATAAAACTATACATGAATTATGTCTTGAATTATATAGAACATACTTAGTTATAGGAGGAATGCCAGAAGCAGTTCAAACGTATCTAGCAGAAGAAAAGAAAATTGCAACAATAGATGTCCAAACAGAAATACTTTTATCATATGAAAGAGATATGACAAAATATGCAGACAATAGTTTATCCAACAAAATAATATCAGCATTTGATTCAATACCAGTACAATTGGCAAAGGATAATCCGAAGTTTCAATATAAAGTTATATCAAAAGGAGGAACATCAGGAATATTTGGGGAAGCTATATTATGGTTAAAAAACAGTGGAATAGTAAATCAAGTATATAAAGCTGTAGCAGAATTACCACTAGAAATGCACAAAGACTTAACATCATTTAAACTATACATGAGTGATGTAGGACTATTTGTAAATAAAGCAAGATACCCATTATATCAAATAAGTTTAAACAAACAACCAACAATGATTGCAATGGGACCACTTACAGAACATTATGTAGCAAATGAATTAAGAATAAATGGATATGAAACATATTATTGGGAGTCTAATGGAAAAGCAGAGTTGGATTTTATAATTCAAAAAGATATAGATATAATACCAATTGAAGTAAAAACAAGTATACATACTAAATCTAGAAGTTTAGACCTATATATGAAAAGATATAATCCAAAGTTTGCGATTAGAATTTCAGAAAAGAATTTTGGATTTGAAAATAATATTAAATCAGTACCATTATATGCAGTATTTTGTATCTAAATAGAAAATAAAAACATTGTACACAAATTTTCCAAAGCAAACTTAAAACTAAATAATGTAAACAGTATTTAATTAAAATAAGGCAAAACACTTGACTTTAAATAGCACATAATATATCATGTACATATAGTAAAAAAGAATAAAAATAGTATTTTTGTGGAAACTAATGAAAAAGTCAGGGAGGAAAAAATGAAGAAAAAAGAAACAGGAATTACGCTAATGGTACTTGTGATTACAATAATTGTACTTCTAATACTTGCAGGAGTAACAATATCAGGACTAACAGGAGACAATGCAATAATAAAAAATGCACAAGATGCATCAAATCAAACAGAAATAAGTTCATTAGAAGAACAAATAGAATTGTCAATAATAAAAGCAGAGCAAAAACATAGAAATCCAAATTTAGAAGATGTAATAGAAGAACTAAAAAATAATAAGGTGATAACAAATGAAAATCAAGTAGATAAAGACTTAGGAACAATAAAAACAGATGCAGGATATGAAATTGAGGGTAAATTAGAAGATTATGTAGGATATTTAGCTAAAGATATAGCAAATTCTGAAGATAAAGGCTTGTATTATGGAGCAGAAGTTACAGGATATGAATGTGAAAATAGTGAAGCAGTAGCAAATTGGAGAATATTTTATGCAGATCAAAATAATATATATCTTATAGCAGATGAAGCTATAGATGCAAATTATGCACCTACAACAAAAACAGGAAAGGCTTTAGTTATAGACACAGATAATAAAAATGTTTCATTTGACCAGGTTTTTAAAGATTACGAAGGAAGTAAAGATATACAAAATAGTTTAGCCCAAAAATGGCTAAAACAGTTTTTAGATGAATATCCAGATTGTAAAAAAATAATGTAAAATCAACAGCATATATGTTAGATACTAATATTTGGAGTGTATTTGTGGGAAATAAAGCTGAATATGCAATAGCAGGACCTACTGTGGAATTACTTTGTGCATCTTATAAAGATACACATCTAGACAAATATATTGTTTATACTGTAGGAGATGGAGAAACAGGATATAAGGGGAAATGGAGTGATACTTCTGATGATACTTATGGATATGTAGGAGATATTCCTTATCATGATTTTAACAAAATTTATTTTAGAAGTGGACAGACATATTGGATAGTTGCTCCTTATTACAGCTATGGGGAAGGTATTATGCGTATGGCTGGACATGCAGAATTAGGGTGGATGGATTCTTATTGGTGTTGGGATGCTGTTGGAGAACTAAAACCAGTTGTATGTCTTAAGTCAAATGTAAAATTAAAAAGAATACAAGAAGGAACATATACAATAAAATAATAGATAAAAACCAAAAAAAAAAAACAAAAATCCGTTTTTAATTAACATTAAGACTAAAAACTTTCTAGTAAATACCTAGGATAACCCCTAAAAAAATCCAGCAAATAATTAGATATTCCATTTTTTGAAACATCTGTATCAGAATATATATTAAATTCAGCAATAGTAGTACCATTAGAAGAAACAACTAAATTCCCAAGATCTGTACCACGTATAACAGGAGCTTTTAAATAGCTATCCATTGAAATAGAAGCTTCTAAATTAGAAAGTAAGTCTTTTTTAACAGGAATAACAGGGCAACTTTCTAAAGAAGAATCAACTTTTAAAGAAATATTATTTGAAGTTCCCTTTTCAACAAAAAAGAAATCCAAATTATTACTTTGCCAATCATTAATATAATTATTTACATAGTCGTTTATATTAAAATACTCATAAGTATTAAAAGCATATTCAATCAATTTAATACTATCTTTAGTTCTAAAATTTTTAGTATCTGCACCTAGTACAACACAAACAATATCCATATCTCCTCTTTTACAAGAAGTTACCAAACAACGATTAGCACCATTTGTAAAACCAGTTTTAACCCCATAAACACCATTTAAGTTACCAAGTAATTCATTAGTATTAGATAAATTTTTAGGATATCCATTAATAGTTACTGTGTAATTTTTAGTTCCAACTATATTTAAAAAAGTACAATTTTGCAAAGCATAATCTGTTAAAAGAGCTAATTCATAAGCAGTAGTAAAATGTCCATCAGAATCTAAGCCATGTGGAGATTCAAAATGACTATTTAAAAGCCCCAAATCTTTAGCTTTTTTATTCATTAAATTCGAAAATTCAGCTACACTGCCAGCAATGCTTTCAGCCAAACAAACAGCAGCATCATTACCAGAACATAGCATTAAACCATAAAGAAGGTCATGAATTGTAATTTTATTTCCTGTTTTTAGACCTAAACGAGAGCCACCGAGTACCAGCAGCTTTTTTAGAAACTTCTACAGTTCTATTTAAATCACCATTTTCAATAACAACAATTGCTGTCATAATTTTTGTGGTAGATGCCATCTTAACTTTGTTTTTTTCATTTTTGCCATATAAGATTTTTTTGCTTAGCCTGTCTAAAACCACACAAGAGCGAGAATTAACATTTGGGATTTCTTTTAAAGAATTAACAGGAATATCTATTTTAGAATTTACATCAATTACTTCTTCATCAATATCATCTGCAAAGCAAAAGCTATTTATAGAAATAGCAATCATAAAAAAGATTAATAACTGTAATAAAAATTTTTTCATAATTAATCACATTCCTTACTTTAAAGGCACAAATCTAGTTAAAAAAATGTAATTATTTTCAACCATAACCTTTTATTTAATCATATAAAAAAATATAATTTTTATGAATAATTATTTCAAAAATCATTACGGACAAACAGAAAAACAAAGATAAAATGATAATGCAATGAAAAATGAAATAAAAATTTAATATAATTGTAAAAAAAGGTGAAGTTATTATTTGGTATCTAGAAAATATAATTTCCCTAGGTATAAAAAGATGGAAAAATATAGATGGCATAAATAGGAAAATAAATGCAATTGACTAAGAAAAATAATAATAGTAACATATAAATAGCATTTATATAAGAGAAAGGAAGAATGAAAATGAAATCAAAGAAAAGGGTAATAACTATTGTAATTGCAATTTTGTTTATTATGGCATCAATAATGCAAAATATGATTTATGCAACAACATTACCGGATGGACAAGAAGTTTATATGGGAATAACAGAATTAATGACAGATAATATGGGATATGCCATAAATACACCAGGAGCAGAACGGTGGTTCAAAAATATGGAATATTTTAAGATATAAATCACAAACATCAAATGATTATGAAGATACTAATCTTTATTGCTTAAAAGCAGGAGTAGGATTTACTGAATCTGATAATGGTAGCATAAAAAGAGCTAAATATGACGTTTTTTATGATATGAAGATACAAAGAGATGATATAAAAGCTCAAAATGAAATATTAAAAGATTTAGTTGAAAAAGATATAACAGAAGGTAGTATCACATTTAATCGTTATGATGCCATTTTGGCTGTTTTAGATATGTTATATTTACCAGGAGAATCAACTGAGGCAGATAAAACAAACTTAATAAATGAAATTTTAAATTATGCTATGCAACCAGAAAATGGATATACAGATTGTGTTGAATTAATGCAAAGTTTTCCTATAACAGATAGTGATATCAAAGCAGTTCAACAAGCAGTAATATGGTATTTTTCAAACTATGGAGAAAATAATAATAAATATGACAAAATACAAAGCAAAGGATGGATTAATTACACAACAGATGGAACAACTTATAAACCATTTCCAAATTATAGACCAAATGGATTACAAGAACAATATGATGCAGGACAAGCAAGGACATATCAAATAGAAATATTATATAATAATATAATAAAACAAGCAAAGGCAAATGCTAGTAAATACAGTAACACAAATGCAGGAGAAAAAGTTCCTGTCAAAGTGGAGACAAAAACATTACAAAGTGAAATTTTGGGGAATAATTGTATTATAGGCCCAATTTTAATAACACAATCAAATCAAACACCCTACAATATTGACTTAAAAGTTACAAATGATGAAACAGAAAGTTCAAATTATCAATTGTTAGATGAAAATAAAAACGAAGTTACAAATGGAAAAACTATAAAAGATTTGGTAGGAAAGAATTTTTATATTTCAATGCCAAAAGACCAAGTGGGGACTATAAAACTTAAATTTAATATAAATTATAATGATACAACCATGAAATTATGGGCATCTAATACAAACAATCAAGAACAACCATTAGTAGAGGTAAATAAGGGCAACCAATCTATACCAGTAGAATTGGTTTTGGAAAAGGAAAAACCATTTGATTTAGCTTTAAGAAAATACATAACTAAGGTAAATGATAAAGATTTAGAAGGTGAAAATTCAAGAGTTCCAAATATAGATGAAGAAGCATTAGTAACAGGAACAACAGCATCTTATAAGCACAAAAAAGATCCTGTAATAATTAAAACAAATGATAAAGTAACATATAAAATAACAATTTATAATGAAGGACAAAAAAGTGGTCGTGCAACAAAAATTGTTGACCAATTGCCAACAGGTCTTGAATTTAGTAATATTGTTAGTGGAAAATTTGAATTAGATAATTATGCTAAAACAACTAATACTTTAACTTTAAAAAGAAAAGAAAATAATGAAGATAATTTAGTTCCTTATAAGGCAGGAAATTTAGAGAGTGAAACAATTGAAATTGAATGTATTGTAAAGGCTAAGGCAGATGAACAAAAAAATAAAATATTAACTAATGTAGCTTGGATATCAGAAGAATATGATGCAGAAAAAAATGAAACAATAACAAATCAAATTGGTAAAGATAGAGATTCAGAGCCAAAAACTAAGCCAGATGTAAATAAAGATGATATGGAAAATTACAAAGGTAAAGACAACAAAGATAATTTAACAGACAAAAACTTTTATTACAAGGGAGAACAAGATGATGATGACTTTGAAAAATTAGTATTATTACCACAAACTTTTGACTTAAAACTAATAAAACGTGTTACACAAGTAAATGGAAGCAATGTGCCAGAAAGAATAGAAAGTGTAGATGTTAGCAAATTAAACACAGTAGGA
>CATLUC010000002.1:1970-50842 GCA_950059165.1 uncultured Clostridium sp. | reverse complement strand
ATTTACTTATAGAGAGAGGAAGTAAGAAGATGGGATTAAGAAAATTAATAATGAGGAAAAATAAAAATCAAGATATAAACCAAAAACATTATAAAAATACTAGAAGAATGCAATTAATTGATTTGAAAGACAATAGAGCCAAAACAAGTGATTACTTTGTAAAAATGGGATATAAAAAATATGATGATTATCCAGAAGATGGATTAACATTAGAAGATATAGAAAAACAATATAATGAACTTCTAGAAGTAGGACAAAGAGCTATGGAACAATTAATAAATAGCCCACAATCAATACCTACTACTACTTATCAAAAAAGAAGAGACGAGATAAACAACACTCTTAAGACAATAATAAATGGTTATGAACATATTAACAATGAACAAGCATTAAGTTTAAGAAATGCAATTTATGAAATTTGCAAACGTTCTGGAAATTATAGATTAGATTATCCAAAAGAAGAATTAAAAAGTACAAGAAGAAAAATTGTAGATTTGCATGTATTCCAAAAACAAAACGAGCCAAGTATCATAGATACAAAATATTTGAAAGTCAAGAGAATAGCAAATTTAAGTATAGATATGACTGATGGAAAAAGTGCAAGTTTAGACGGTTCACTATCAAAATTTGAAGTTCATGTACCATCTATAAATGGAAAGACAGGAAAAACATTCACTTCTTATTTAAATGGAAAAGAACAAAAAACAGGTCAAACATATACATGTTATATTAGTAGATTAGATGAAGAACAATTAAGAAATAATTTCGATTATCAAAAAGTTATACTACAGGAAATTGAAAGAATTATACTAGAAAAAGGATATAAAGTACATGAGCATAACATATATATAGGAAAAATTGAGAAACAAAGAGATGGAAGTTATGTAATAAAAAAAGTTGGAGTTCAAAAAGAAGCTTGTTTAATGGCAGATGAAATTTTACTAGAGCAAAAACGAAGACAAATTGTAAAAGAGGGAGAAGAAAAGTGGCAAAAGTAACATGGAAACCAGGAACATTTATATATCCTTTACCAGCAGTAATGGTAAGCTGTGGAACAATGGAAAAATCTAATATTATAACAGTTGCATGGACAGGTATTTTAAATACTGACCCTGCAACTGTTTATATATCTGTTAGACCTAGCAGATATTCATACAATTTAATAAAAGAAAGTGGAGAATTTGTTATAAATTTAACAACTAGAAAGTTAGCAAAGGCAACTGATTGGTGTGGTGTAAAAACAGGAGAAAAAGTAGATAAATTTAAAAGTCTAAATTTGCATAAAGAAAAAGCAAAATTTGTTAAATGTCCAATGATAAAAGAAAGCCCAGTATCAGTAGAATGTAGAGTTAAAGAAATTAGAAAACTTGGAACACATGATATGTTTATAGCAGAAGTATTAGCAATTAATGCAGATGAAAAATATATTAATGAAAAAGGAGCTTTTGATATATCAAAATGTGATTTAATAGCTTATTCAAATGGACATTATTATACTTTAGGAAAAAAAATAGGGAAATTTGGATTTTCAGTTCAGAAAAAGAAAAAAAACTTTAACAAAAATAAGAAAAACCATTGACACTACGGGAAAAAAGTGGTACAATATTCAAGCGTATAATTATTACGGATATACGCTCACATCGTTTCAAAAAAAGTAATGTTAAAAAATACGGAGGTGTTTTAATATGGCAGCAAAAGGACCAAGAGAAAATATAACATTAGAATGTACAGATTGTAAAAGAAGAAATTATACAACTTCAAAAAACAAAAGGAAAAATACAGATAGATTAGAAATAAAAAAATATTGCAAATTCTGTAAAAAACACACATCACACAAAGAAACTAAATAGTTAAGTAAGCTATTTTAAGGAGGAAATAAAATGGCTAAAAAAGAAGCAAATAATCAAAAAGAAAATAGTAAAAATAAAAGAAGCTTTTTTAAAGATTTTAAGGCTGAATTAAAAAAGGTTAATTGGCCAACACCAAAACAATTAGTAAACAATACTACTGCAGTAGTAACAATAGTAATTATTACAGCAGCTATTGTTTTTGTATTAGACTTAGCCTTTGAAACACTAAATAAACATGGAGTAGAAAAAATAAAACAAGTTATTACCACAAATAGTGAAACAGTAGACAACAACCAAAACAGTGAAACAGGTACAACTACTGATGAAACAACTACAACTGAAAATAGCGAAGAAACTCCAACAAATAGTGAAAATACAGAAACTTCAAACGAAGGAAGCAATGAAGCTGAAACTAATACAGAAAATCAAGTAGCACAATAATTGAAAAAAGGAGGCTAAATTCAAATGTCTCAAAAAGATTATGACAAAGTAGCTAGATGGTATGTAGTACATACTTATTCTGGATATGAAAATAAAGTCAAAGCAGACTTGGAGAAAACAGTAAAAAACAGAGAATTAGAAGAATTCTTTTTTGACATAATTGTTCCTATGGAGGAGCAAATAGAAATAAAAGATGGACAAAGAAAAACTAATTTAAAAAAAGTTTTTCCAGGTTATGTATTAATAAAGATGATAGTAACTGAAGAAACTTGGTATATCGTAAGAAATACTAGAGGAGTTACTGGATTTGTAGGGTCAGGAACAGACCCAATACCATTAACAGAAGACGAAATTAGAAATATGGGATTTGAAGATGTTCCAATTAATGTAGATTATGAAGTAAATGAACAAGTGCAAGTTATGAATGGACCATTTGAAGGATTTGTAGGCACAGTTCAAGAAATTAATACTGAAAAACATAAAGTCAAAGTTCTAGTATCTATGTTTGGAAGAGAAACTCCAGTAGAATTAGAATTTTCGCAAGTTCAAAAAATTAAATAAAAAAGGAAGACACAAAATTGCTAAAAAAGATTTATCTTTTTGGTAAAAGACAAAAAAGGTTTTCCATGCATAAAAAAAGAGGAGGTGCCATAAACAATGGCAGAAAAAGAAATATCAAATATTATTAAATTACAAATTGAAGCAGGGAAAGCATCACCAGCTCCACCAGTAGGACCAGCTTTGGGTTCAAGTGGTGTAAACATTATGCAATTTGTAAAAGAATTCAATGATAGAACAGCAAACCAACCAGGAATGATTATACCAGTTGTAATTACAGTATATAAAGATAAATCATTTGATTTTATCACAAAAGTTCCACCAGTAGCAGTGTTAATTAAAAAGGCAATTAAAATTCAAAAAGGTTCAGGAAAACCAAATATGGATAAAGTTGCTAAAATAACAAAAGCTCAAGTAAAAGAAATTGCTGAACAAAAAATGCCAGACCTAAATGCTGCAACAATTGAAACAGCAATGAGTATGGTTGAGGGTACGGCTAGGTCTATGGGTGTAGTGGTCACAGACTAAACTAAAATTGCTCAAAATCATTCTCTTGCACATTTTCATATAAATTGCAAAACTTCGACGTACTTCAGTACGCCTTCAGCTTTTCAATTTATACAAAAATGCACAATAAAACAATTTTGAACAATTTTAATGAAATGTGCAAAATACAACTTTTGATTTGTTTTTAAGAAGTGAGTACGCCTTCAGCTTTTCAATTTATAAAAAATGAACATATAACAATGTTAAGAAAAATTATTATAAAAATTTAATTGGGAGAGCAAAGCTCGTTTGAACCAAAGGAGGTAAAAAAATGAAATTAGCTAAAAGATATGCCGAAAGTGCTAAATTAGTTGATAGAACAAAAGAATATGATGTTAAAGAAGCATTAGAAATTATTGAAAAAATGCCAAAACCAAAATTTGATGAAACAGTTGAACTACATGTAAAATTAGGAGTAGATTCTAAACATGCAGACCAACAAGTAAGAGGTACAGTGGTACTTCCAAATGGTACAGGTAAAACACAAAAAGTATTAGTATTTGCAAAAGGACCAAAAGCAGAAGAAGCTCAAAAAGCAGGAGCAGACTTTGTTGGAGCAGAGGAATTAATACCAAAAATTCAAAATGATAACTGGTTTGATTATGACGTAGTAGTGGCAACACCTGATATGATGGGTGTTGTAGGTAGATTAGGTAAAGTATTAGGACCAAAAGGTTTAATGCCAAACCCTAAATCTGGAACAGTTACAATGGATGTAACAAAAGCAATTAATGAAATTAAATCTGGTAAAGTTGAATACCGTTTAGATAAAACAAATATTATTCACTTAGGATTTGGAAAAGTTTCTTTTGGAACAGACAAATTATTAGAAAACTACGAAACAATAATTAATGCTATTATAAAAGCAAAACCAGCAGCAGCAAAAGGTCAATATATTAAAAGTGTAGCAATAACTACAACAATGGGACCTGGAATTTACCTAAACCAAAAATAATAAAAATATGGGGTAAACACACATTCATAAGGGGAGGGGACATATCTTGTCCATAAAGAAATACCCAAGGGAAAGATGTGTCCCCTGTCATAAAAATAAAGAAAGCCAAAGACAGTAGGCAAAAATTTAAGTCCTACCGAGGTTTAAAAAAGTGTAAATTAAGCACTCTTTGTAACCTTGGGGACAAAAGGTGCTTTTTAAATGTATAGAAAAGTTTAAATTATTATAAAGTTAAGTTTTTCGAGTTATTTATAATTTAAAAAGATATTAAAAAGTCATTAAATTTAAAAAATATAAAGAAGATTTGTAGGAGGTGAAACAAACAAAATGGCAAGTGAAAAAATACTTAATCAAAAGAAAGAAGAAGTAAGTAAATTAGCTGAAAGTATGAAAGAAGCTAAAATAATACTTTTAACAGATTACAGAGGAATTAATGTAACAGATGATACAACTTTAAGAAGGGACTTACGTAATACAGGAGCTAAATATAATATCATAAAAAATAATATTACAAAAAGAGCTTTAGCAGAGTGTAATATCGAAGGTTTAGAAGAAAAACTAGAAGGACCAACAGCAGTTGTAATGAGCTCAGGAGATTATCTTGAACCATTAAAAACAATTTACAAATTCAGTAAAGATAATGAGTACTATGAAATTAAAGGTGGAGTAATTGAAGGAAAAGTAATGACAAAAGAGGAACTTATAACTCTTGCAAAATTACCATCAAGAGAAACTCTATTATCTATGCTTGCAGGTGCATTACTTGGAAATATTTCAAAAATTGCAGTTGCACTTGAAGAAGTAAGAAAATTAAAAGAAGCATCTGGAGAAAAAGTAACTGTTTCTGTACCAGCTGGAAGTGCTGAAGCTACTCGGAGAAGAAGCTAAAGTAGAAGAAACAGCTTCAGAAACAGAAGCAGAACCAACAACAGAGGCTTAATAAAAAATAATTTAGGGTGGTGAACCTAATTCACTAGAAAGTAGGAGGATTTTAAAATGGAAAAAATAGAAAAATTAATCGAAGAAATCGACGCTTTAACTGTTGTAGAATTAGCAGATTTAGTTAAAGCTATCGAAGAAAAATATGGAGTATCTGCAGTAGCAGCAGCTGCACCAGCAGCTGGAGGAGCAGCAGCAGGAGCTGCAGCTGAAGAAAAATCATCATTTGATGTTGTATTATCAGATGCAGGAGACCAAAAAATAAAAGTAATCAAAGTTGTTAGAGATGCTACAGGATTAGGATTAAAAGAAGCTAAAGACTTAGTAGACGGAGCTCCAAAGACAGTTAAAGAAGGAGTATCTAAAGAAGAAGCAGAAGACTTAAAAGCAAAATTCAGCGAAGTTGGAGCAGTTGTAGAATTAAAATAGTATTTTAAATAAAGACCAAAATTGTTAAATTTATTAACAATTTTGGTCTTTTGTTATATGTGTATTTCATACAATTTTACTTGTGCAAAAATAGTATATGAACAAATTACTTAAAAGTCAAAAACTAATATTTTATACAATATAAAACTGATGTATTTGTTGGTGTTACATTATTTGATGCTCCATAAATTGGATTACTTTGTGAAGCTGAAAATGTAATATCACCAAAAGCAGAAGTGCCATCACCAGTTCCTACATTTACATTAGATATATAAGGTCTTGAAAATGCACCAGCTACTGAGTATGCTTCTATGTCCATAATTGTACCAGTAATATTAGGAAGCCCTTCATTTTGATGTTTACCAACATTAGAGCCATTTCCTTGATTTGTATGTGAATTTGTCCCAGTTCCTCGTAAAAATTCACCTCTTAAATCAGGAACAGCAAATGTAGTTGTGCCATTTCCACCATAATAATTATAACTTCCAAATTCTGTTTTAATTTGTTCTGCAAGATTTGGATAATCTGATATATTATAAGTTGAACCATCACATTTTAAATATCCATTAGGTGAATTATTTCCCATATATGAAATAACAGTTCCAGTAGGACCATCTAGATTTTTTAAATTTTCAACCTTATTTGTTAATTCTTGATTATTTGTTTTTAAAGTTTCATTTTCTGATTGTATAGATTTTATTGCAATTTCCATTTCTTTAAGTTTTTCCATCAATTCTTCATTATTGCCATTATTAGTATTATCTACATTAGTTTCATTATCCACTATATTTCCATCAACAGATGCTAATTTCAATTTAGAATCTATTTCAAATTCATAAGGATAATCATTTAGTTTTGTAAAAATTGAACTGTGTCCAGTTGTGTCTATAAGAGGTAATCTACTTGCAGTTTCTTTATCTTTTGTTATTACATACTCTATTTCATTGTCATCACATAAATTATCTGCAAATTCTTGTAATGTGGGCATTTGTTGCTTTTTGGTATATGTTGCAATTTGAATATTTGTTATCTTCAAATTCATAATTTCTGTTGCAGTTTGAATATTAGTTTCCTCTTGTGCCTTTGTTGCTTGATTGAGAATTCCGTTTTCTCCAGTTAATAATGAAATAGTTATCCCTGCCAATATTAATAAAATTATTATGCTAATTGCTAATGTAATCAATGTTAAACCTTTATTCAATATAATTCACACTCCTTTGTATTAATAATTTTATCATTACTAGAGAAAAGTTGTTAATAAGTATGATAAAATTTACAATAAAGAATTTATGAAAACTTAATGTTACATATTCTAAATTATGCAATACACTGTTACAATAAAAACGTAAAAACAAAAGAAAGAGAGAAGAATGTATAAAAATGAATATGAAAACAAAAAAGGGAATAACATTAATAGCACTTATTATTACAATAATAGCTTTGCTAATACTTGTAGGAGTAACAATTGCAAGTTTAACAGGAGAAAACCGGAATATTAAATAAAGCAAATACATCAGGAGAGGAAACTAAGAAAAAGGAATATGAAGAAATTTTAAAGATAATTGCAAATGGGTTAAGACCAGATAAAATAATTGAAAATTGGGACAATAAAAAATTTTTAGATGAAGTTACAAAAGAAATTCAAAAAGAGGAAAAATTCGATAAAGCACAAATAATTAGAAAAAGTGATGAAGAAATAAATGTAATAACAAAAGAAAATTACGTGTACAAAATAACAGAAAAAGAGATAAAATACTTAGGAACTAAAGGAGAAAGTAACGAGCCTACACTTGAAGAAAGCAATATAGTATTTACATATAATCCATCACCTGAAGAAAAAGAATGGACAAACCAAAATGTAACAGTTGGTATTTCAGCTTCAAGTGAACTTTTAAATAAAGCTGAATTACAATATTCACTAGATGGAAAGACATGGCAAAAATACGAAAAGGAATATACATTTGAGGAAAATGGAGCAATTCATGCAAGATTAATAAATGAATTATATGAAGTTATATGTGTAGCAACAGGAAATGTAAAAAATATAGATAAAATAGGTCCAAATGAAGCAAATATTGAACTTAATAAAAGTGAGATGTTAATAGGAGAAAGTGTCACAGCAACAGTAACACAAAGTGATATGGGTGGAAGTGGCATTGATATAACTAATTGTAAATATATTTTGACACGTACAAAAGGATCAATTGGGACAACTGATGATGTAATATCAAAATATACTAGAAGTTTTAAAAAAGAAAAAGAAGATATTCTAACTATAAAATGTTCAAGTACGGGAACCTATTATTTACATGTTTTATCAGTGGACAATGCTGGAAACAGGAGAGAAACCATATCAAAACAAGGTGTTATAGTTGATCAAGATACAACAGCTCCAAAGGTAACAGTTAAATTAAGTGCAAGTTCATCTGATACAAAATCTACAATTACAGCAGATGTTGAAATAAAGGATGAACAAAGTGGAGTAGATATTAGTAAATGTAAATGGGTTTATAATACAGTAGCTACTGATATAGGGACTGATGAAGCAAATTATACAGGAACATTTACATCAGAAAAAGAAACATTAACATTAAAACCAAAAGGAGCAGGAATATATTATTTGCATATATTAGCAATTGATAATGCTGGAAATAAGAAAGAACATAGGCATGTTTATGGTGTCACTATTAACTATGACCCAAATTCAGAAAGTTTAATAAAAGGAATAGAAGCAATAAACGAAAGTGGATATTATGACATAAAAGTAAATGGAGAAACATACAAGATTCATATGTATTATTTTGATAAAGGAGCTACATGGACAGGAAATCGTACTTTTGGAGATGCAAATGATGTAGGTACTCAAAGTGGAAATGCAACTAGAATGGTTGTTGTAAAGGTAAATGGAGATTTAAAAGTTGGACATGCAGCCCTTGGAAATGGATCTATAGGACCTTATAGTACACAATATGGAGGGCCAAAAGGATTTTTCTTGTATGTAACAGGAACATTGACAATTGCCAGTGGCTCAACTATTCAAAATAATGCAGGAGCAAAAGCTCCACGGACAAAATGTATATTTGTGGAAAAACGTAAATAATACTTATGAAACAGTACCAGCAACAGGTGGTGCAGGAGGTGCAAGAATTTATGGTAGAGGAAATTCCCTAACAGGATATCATCGGAAATGTAGGTATAAATGGTACAGGAAGAATGACAGGAGGGGGACGGACGGAGGAGCACGTGTAGAAGGAGATTACCGGAACAAATGGATTTTCTGGAGCAGGAAGTAGTGGAACTAGTTATTCTGGTGGAACTGGAGCAGGAGGAGTATGTGGAGATGGATTAAGTGGTACAGATGCACCAACTAATGGAGGAGCAGGAGGAAATGGAACAGGAGAAAAGAGATGGACATGGGGAGTTGGTGGTGGTGCTGGAAATCCAGGAGGTACAGGAGAAGGAAATTCAACAGCAGAACCAGGAGCAAATGGAACAGGTGGATTATTGATTATTTATGCCAAGAATTTTGTAAATGCAGGAAAGATTACAGCAAATGGAGCAAATGGAGGCTCAGCTTATAGAGCAGCAGGTGCAGGCTCTGGTGGAGGAAGTATAAATGTGTTCTATGGAAATACAGTAAGTGGAAGTATCGGAGGAGAAGTAACAGGAGGAATAGGGGGAACAGGAACAAGAGGAACATATCCATATGCTTGTGCTAATGGTGGAAATGGTGGAAATGGAACAGTAACATTTAAAAAAATTGATATGTCTGATTAAAAAACAAGCCTAAATAGCTTGTTTTTTTGGCAAAAAAAGTATATAATAATAAACGAATTTTGAAAGAGAAAGGGATGAACTTTATGCAAGTAAGTGAAGAAGAAATTTTACACATTGCCAATTTAGCATATTTAAGTATAGAAGAAAATGAGATTGAAAATTATTTAGTAAATTTACAAGACATTCTAAACTTTGCAAACATAGTTAACAATGCACCAGTAGAGAATTTAGAATTAACAATAGGCGCAAATGAAGCAAAAAATGTATTTAGAAAAGACGAAGTAAAAGTATTTGAAGACACTGAAAGTCTATTACAAAATGCCATGGAAAAAGAGCAAAATATGTTTAAAATACCAAAAGTAATTAATTAAAAAGCTCTTAAAATATGATAAATTTAAACAGATTAGAAAAAAGTAATTAAAGGAGGATTTTTAATGGATATTACAGATTTAACTGTACATGAATTGCAAGAAAAGTTAAAAAATAAAGAATTAACAATATTAGATATAACAAAAGCATACACAGACAGAATTGAAGAAAAAGAAAAAGATGTACAAGCCTTTGTTACTCCTTTAGGAGAGCAAGCTTTAGAACAAGCTAAAGATATTCAAGAAAAAATAGATAATGGAGAAATAAAAGGAGATTTGGCAGGAATTCCAATAGGAATTAAAGACAACATATGTACAAAAGGAATAAAAACAACTTGTAGTTCTAAAATGTTAGAAAACTTTGTTGCTCCATATAATGCAACAGTTATCGAAAAATTAGAAGAAGAAAATATGGTTAATTTAGGAAAATTAAATATGGATGAATTTGCAATGGGAAGTTCAACAGAATATTCATATTTCAAAAAAACAAGAAATCCATGGAACTTAAATAAAGTACCTGGTGGGTCATCAGGGGGGTCAGCTGCAGCAGTAGCAGCAAAATTAGTACCATGGGCATTAGGCTCAGATACAGGTGGTTCAATTAGGCAACCTGCTAGTTTTTGTGGTGTAGTAGGCTTAAAACCTACTTATGGGCTAATTTCTAGGTATGGTTTAGTCGCATTTGCTTCATCTTTAGACCAAATAGGACCAATTACAAAAGATGTAAGAGATAGTGCTATGCTTTTAAACATTATTGCAGGACATGATGAAAAAGATACTACATCAAGTGATAAGGAAAAAGTAGATTATTTGAAAGCTTTAAAAAATGATGTAAAAGACCTTAAAATAGGAGTTCCAAAAGAATTTTTTGGAGAAGGAATTAATGAAGAAGTAAAAGCATCATTAGAAAAAGCAATAGAGAAGTACAAAGAACTAGGAGCAAAAATAGAAGAATTTTCATTAGATATTGCAAACTATGCATTAGCTACATACTATATAATTGCATGTGCAGAAGCTAGTTCAAATTTAGGTAGATTTGATGGAATTCGTTATACATATCGTACACCAGAATTTAAAAATTTAAAAGAAATATATAAAAAATCAAGAAGTGAAGGGTTTGGACCTGAAGTAAAAAGAAGAATTATTTTAGGAACTTATGTGTTATCTTCTGGATATTATGACGCATATTACAAAAAAGCCCAAAAGGTACGTACTTTGGTAGTAAATGAATTCAACAAAGCATTTGAAAAATATGATGTTATTTTAACACCAACATCACCAACAGTAGCATTTGATATAGGTTCAAAATCTAATAATCCACTAGAAATGTATTTAGCAGATATTTGTACAGTTTCTGTTAATGTAGCAGGACTTCCAGCAATATCTATTCCATGTGGTGTTGATAAAGAGCAAATGCCAATTGGTATGCAATTAATTGGAAATAAATTCTGTGAGGAAACAATATTAAATGCAGCATACACATTTGAACAAGCAATAAAATTTAGAGAAAATTATAACCCAAAAGTTTAATATATTACAAAACCATTTAAATGTGTTAAAGAAGACTTAAAGAAATTAAAAAATTATTAAATAATAAAAAAGGAGTAAATAGAATGTCAAGAGAAGATTATGAAGTAGTAATTGGGTTAGAAGTTCATGCAGAGCTTTCAACAAAAACAAAAATATTTTGTTCTTGTCCAACAAAATTTGGAGCTGAGCCAAATACACAAACTTGTCCAATTTGTATGGCTATGCCAGGAACTTTGCCAGTGCTAAACGAAAAAGTTATTGAATATGCTGTAAAAGCAGGTTTAGCAACAAATTGTGAAATTTCAAGAGACAGTAAAAATGATAGAAAAAACTATTTTTATCCAGACTTGCCAAAAGCTTATCAAATATCACAATTTGACAAACCATTGTGTGAACATGGATATGTAGAAATCGAAACAGAAAATGGCAAGAAAAGAATAGGTTTAACTAGAATTCATATAGAAGAAGATGCAGGGAAACTAAATCATGACGAATTTGGTGGTGGAAGTTTGGTTGACTTAAATAGAGCAGGAGTTCCACTAATTGAAATTGTTTCTGAACCAGATATTAGAAGCAGTAGTGAAACAGAAAAATACTTAAGAAAACTAAAATCTATTTTGGAATACATAGAAGTATCAGACTGTAAAATGCAAGAGGGGTCATTAAGAGCAGATGTAAATGTATCTGTTAGAAAAAAGGGAGATACAAAACTTGGAACTCGTACAGAAATGAAAAATATGAACTCTTTTAGAAGTATTACAAGAGCAATAGAATATGAAGTAGATAGACAAATAGATGTAATAGAAGAGGGAGGTACAATAGAGCAAGAGACTCTAAGATGGGATGATGTATCTGGAAAAACATTTTCAATGAGGGATAAAGAAGATGCACAAGATTACAGATATTTTCCAGACCCAGACTTGGTTGCAATTAAATTATCTGAAGAATATATAGAAAACATCAAGAAAACTTTGCCAGAATTGCCAGAAAGCAGAAAAATAAGGTATTTAGAAGAATATAAATTATCCGAAAAAGATGCTAATTTAATCACATCTTCTAAATATTTATCAGACTTATTTGAAGAGGCAACAAAAATATGTAATAATGCAAAAGCAGTAAACAACTGGATTATATCAGACATATCTAGAATTTTAAATGAAACAGAAACAGACCCAATTGAAATACCATTTGACAGTCAACAGTTGGCAAAGCTAGTAATATTAATAGATAAAGGAACAATAAGCTCAAGCATAGGAAAAAAAGTATTAGTAGAGCTATTTGAAAATCCAAGAGACCCAGAAGAAATAATAAAAGAAAAAGGTTGGATACAAATATCAGATGAAAATGCTATAAAAGAAGTAGTACTAAAAGTATTACAAGCAAACCCTCAATCAATAGCAGATTACAAAGCTGGTAAAGATAGAGCTTTAGGTTTCTTAGTGGGACAAGCAATGAAAGAAACAAAAGGACAAGCAAATCCACAAATGTTAAACAAAATGTTTTTAGAGGAAATGAAATAATGTCGCGCCCAGGACGTTTCCCTTGCGACATTTTTATGTAAATTTTATAGGATTTGGGGACGGCCCCAAAATCCTATTTGTAATATCGCATAGGATGTTTTTCCTTTGCGATATTTTTATGTTAGTTAAACCTATTTTTGATTTTCGATATTTATAAGTTCACTTATAGAACACTCTAAATATTTACACAAATCTTCTAAGTATTTAAAAGAAATTGAAGTTGTTTCTCCACGAATAATTCTATTTAAGTTTCTTGTTGTAATATTCATTTGTTGGCAAAGCCAATATTTAGATTTTCCATTTTTCTTCAATAATTTTTCAATGTTAAAACTTAGCATAATACCACCTCTACTAAAATTTTAATATAAAATATACTTATAAATAAGATACTTGCAAATACCTTAAAATTACTGTATAATGTTTTTATAAAAATGGAATTGGAGGAATGAACTAATGAAAAGTACTAAATTAAACAAAGGAATAACTTTGATTGTACTTGTTATAACAATTATAATTTTGCTAATTTTGGCAGGGATAACTATTGCAACACTAACAGGTGAAAATGGAATTCTAAGCAAGGCTAAAAAGGCGAAAGAAAATACTGAGGAAGCTCAATTAGATGAGGAAGAGAAACTAAGTCAAATGGAAAATATAATGTTAATAATGTCTAATGAGATACCAGTAATAACAATAGAAAACAAAGATAATTGGGCAGGTAAAGAGGGAAAAAAAGTAACAATTACTACTAAAGAAAAATGTACTACAAAATATACAATAGATGGAAGTGAACCAGGAATTGATAATGGTATAGTATATACAGGAGAAATTACAGTAGTAAATAATTGCATAATAAAGGATCTATATGTAAGTAATGACTTAGTAAGTGCTGTAGCAAGTCGGAAAAATAACAAAGATAGATAAAAATCCTCCAAAAGTATTAGAAGTAGCTAATTTGGTAGAGGGAAAAAAATCAATGACAGTAACAGTAACAAAATCAGAGGATTTTAAGGAAACTGAAACTGATTCAGAAAGTGGAATTGCAGGATATAGTTATAGATTAAATGGTGGAGAATGGTCTAAATGGACAACAGATACAACATATAAGTTTGACAATATATATGGAGATTTTACAGGAGTACAATGTACAGTAGAAGTAAAGGTAAGAGATAATACTGGAAATGAAATTCAAAATCCAGTAACAAAAGTTGGAAAAACAAAGTGTTATAATGCAACATATTGTAAAACTATCAATTCAGGTGTTGTAGCAGCTGAATTAAGCAATATTTATGGTGGGTCTTGGACTCTTACTCCTAATAAAACCTGCAATTGTCTAATAGCTTTTGCATATGATACGGGTTGGCAAAATTTTATTATTATTGCAGCAAAAAAAGATCGGATTAACAACAACATAGTTAGGGAATAATGGGGATTATACAGTAAGACCAGGTTACGAAACTGTTTACCCATATTCTAATTATTATAAATTTTATGAGTTGCGTCATTCTAATATTAAATCAACTAGAAATCCATACGGGGCAATTTACATAAATAACCCGGAAACACCTATGACTCCAGAACAAACTGTTACTGCTTTACTTGACTTATATTATAAATAAACAACCACATACATATCCGTAAAAAATAATAAATTCAAAAGTTTTACGGTTACAACCGTAAAACTTGACAAAAATTAAATAGTATTGTAAAATAAAATAAAAGTATTTAATATACATTTTTATGGAGGATAGGTATGTTAAAAAGAGAATATTATTTAAATCAATTAGTGGAAAGCAAAGACTTAAATTTAATAAAAGTAATAACAGGAGTAAGAAGAAGTGGAAAAAGTACTTTATTATTGCAATATCGAGAATATTTAATCTCTCAAAAAATTCTAGATAAAAACATTATATATATGAATTTTGAAAGTGCCAAATGGTATGATATAAAAGACTATAAAGACTTATATAATTATATTAAAGAAAATATTTCAGAAGGCAAAAATTATATTTTGTTAGATGAAGTTCAAAATGTAGAAGCCTGGGAAAAAGCTGTAAATTCACTTTTAGTTGATATAGACTGTGATATTTATATAACAGGTTCAAATGCATATCTTTTGTCAAGTGAATTAACAACACTGCTTGCAGGCAGAGTTTTAACAATAAAAATATATCCATTTTCATTTAAAGAATTTATAGAAGAATATCCATTTAAAGAAGGCGAAGATAAATATGATAAATTTGATAAATATTTAAAATTTGGTGGAATGCCTATGCTTGTTAATATGAATGATAATGAAGATTTAATTATCAATTACTTAACAGATATTAAGGAAGTTGTTTTAAAAAAAGATGTGATAGGTAGAAACAAAATAAAAGACATTGTTTTTTTAGATAACTTAATAAAATATATGGCATCATGTATAGGAAATTTAACTACGTCAAATAATATATCAGAATTTATGCGTAAAAATGGTAGTACAGTTACAAATGAAACTGTTGATTCATATTTAAAAATGATTGAGAATGCTTATTTTATATATAGAGTTCCAAGATATGAATTAAAAGGGAAGCAACTATTAAAAACACAAGGAAAATATTATTTTGTAGATAATGGTCTAAAAAATATTGTAGATGGACTTTCGTCTTATGATAGTGGAAGTAGCTTAGAAAATTTAATATATATAGAATTACTTCGCAGACGGATATGAAGTTTATGTAGGAAAGTATAACGATTTAGAAATAGATTTTATTGCAATTAAGCCTAATGAAAGAATATATTATCAAGTGACAAGAAGTATATTAGATGAAAAGGTTGAAGAACGAGAAAAAAATTCTTTGCTAGATATAAAAGATAATTACAAAAAAGTTATTCTAACAATGGATAGAGTAAAAAATAAACAAATTGAGGGGATAGAAGTAATAAATATAATAGATTTTTTATTAAAGTGAAAAAAAGCAATTAAATCAATTGCTTTTTTATTCCATCAACAATAAAACCACAAACCACAAACTCTATTCCAAAGATAAGACTTATTTTAAATAAATTTATGCCTATGTAAAACATAAAAGGGGAAGCAAAAGCTAAGTTATATGTAAGTAAAATTAATACAGACAAGATACAAACAACAAAGCAAAATTTTAAACCATAGTTCATGATTTTATAGGTTAATTTATCTAAATTCTTAAAATTATCTAATACTTTTTTTAACATATTCCACCTCTAAAATAAATTTATCATAAATTAATAGTAACATGAAATATACTAAAAAACAATGGAAATTGTTACTAACAAAAAAATACATTATAAAGAGCTTTTAAAGTGATTTACTATTATTATATAATTCATCTGGACAAATATCAGCACCATTTTTCCATTCAATGGATAAACCAGATATTTTAACCGTTTGGAACATTTCTATATTTTCCAAACTCTTAAATTGTTTAAACTTAAAATATGGTTTTACATCAAATTTTCTTTTTTCAGAATTGTCAAATAATATCTCTAATTCGTAATTGTCTAAAACTTTTACATCTATAGCTTTTGGGTTCATAAGATCACTCCAATCCTTTAATTTTTATTAATTCTCCATCTTCATTATAAGCATTACATAATTATTTTACAACGATTTACATTTATTGTCAACAAAAAAACCCACTTCAAAGTGAGTTTTTTAATAAAAACTATGCATAATTTTTATTATAGTTTTAAGCCATAGCTGCATTTAATTTTTTAGATAAGTTAGATTTTTTTCTAGCTGCTGTGTTTTTTACAATAACACCTTTTGTGCAAGCTTGGTCGATTTTTTTAGTAGCTTCAGACAATAATGTTTTAGCTTCTTCAATATTTCCACTTGCAATAGCCTCTTCAAACTTTTTAACAGCTGTTTTATATCCAGACTTTATCATATTATTTCTTAAAGTTTTTTTCTCAATTACTTTAACTCTTTTTTTGGCTGATTTAATATTTGGCATTCTCTTAGGCACCTCCTCTTAGTCTATATTACACTATAACATATGATATTCTAACATATTTTCTTGTAAAAAGCAAGCAAAATTGCAAATAATTATTGTAATAGCCAAAATTTTGTGATATTATGAATAGGAAATCACAAACATAAAGGAAAAAACATTAATAAATTTTGTATAAAAGGAGTAAAAGATATGATAGCAATTGGAAGTGACCATGGTGGTTACAAATTAAAAGAAGAGATAAAAAAATATTTAGACGAAAAAGAAATTCAATATAAAGACTTAGGTTGTATTAGTGAAGAAAGGGTAGACTATCCAAACATTGCAAAAGAAGTTGCAAAACAAGTACAATCAGGCGAGTGTGAACAAGGAATATTAATATGTCGTTCAGGAATTGGTATGTGTATATCTGCAAACAAATTTAAAGGAATTAGATGTACACTTTGTCATGATGAATTTACTGCTAAATATTCAAAATTACACAATAATGGAAATATTTTAGCAATAGGAGCAGACACAGTAACAGTAAATGAAGCAATTTGCATTTTAAGAATGTGGCTTGCGACAGAATTTGAGGGTGGAAGACATGAAGAAAGAATAAAAATAATAGAGGAAATAGAAAAGGAAAACATGAAATAGGAGGCAAAATTTATGTTGGGAAATATGTGGGGCGATATAGCAATTGCTTTTCTATTAGCATTTATTGTAACTTTTATGGCAACACCATATACAATAAAATTAGCACGAAAAGTAGGAGCTGTAGATGTACCAAAAGACCAAAGAAGAATGCATAAAAGAGCCATGCCTAAATTTGGAGGACCAGCAGTTATATTAGGGTTTTTAGTAGCTGTTATCTATTTATTAATTGTAATGAACCTAGAACATAAAATAGACTTATTTGGAATAGAACAATATGGTATGAAATTACTAGGTATGTTTTTAGGAATAATAGTAATATCGTGTTTTTGTATAGTAGATGATATTATTACAATAAAGCCAATTGTAAAATTAGCAGGACAAACATTAGCAGCCATCATTGCAGTGTCATTTGGAGTAAGAATCAATGAAATAACACCAGCTTTTCTTCATACTGAAGAGCTAAAAGAAGCATTTTCAATTATTTTAACAATAGGTTGGATTGTAGGTGTAACAAATGCAATTAATTTAATGGACGGGTTAGATGGATTATCAGCAGGAATTTCAGTAATATCAGCAGTATCTTTATTAATAATTTTTTTGCTTAACAGCTCACCACTTATCTCTATTTTATTAATCACAGCCCTAGCAGGTGCCCTAGTAGGATTTTTGCCATTTAATTTTGCACCAGCAAAAACTTTTATAGGAGATACTGGCTCAAACTTTTTAGGATTTTCACTATCTATTATATCAATATTAGGAGTTGCAAAAACCTATACAGCAGTAGTTATAGTATTGCCATTATTAGCTTTAGGATTACCAATATTTGATACCATTTGGGCAATTATTAGAAGATTAATAAAAGGTAAATCGATAAAAGCTATATTCAAAGCAGACAAAGGGCATTTACATCACTTAATTGTTGCAAGAGGGTTTAGTCAAAAACAAGCAGTTCTAATTTTATATGGAATTGCAGCAACTTTTCGGAATGTTTGCAATTATTATGCTAGAAAGTGGAATATGGAAAGCATTATCATTTTTATTAATGGTAATTGTGGCTTTAGGTTTAGGATATAAAAACTTTCAGGCAGAAAAGGTGGAAAGTCAAAGATATGAGTGTGTTCAATGTAAATATATATACAACCCTAAGTCAGGTAATGAAAAGGCAGGAATAGCGCCAGGAACAGCTTTTGAAGATTTGCCTAAAAATTGGGTCTGTCCAGTTTGTGGGGAACGGAAAAGATATGTTTGAAATACATCAATAAGAGGCTACAAATTATGTAGCTTCTTTTTATATAAGTTGCATGAAATAAAGAAAATTTTAAGATTTGTAAATTGACAAAAAAAATGTAAACGTGGTATAATTTAACTGCTGTAAAAATATAGAAAAAGAGGCGAAAAAGTTGAAAATATTATTAGTAAATCAATTTCCACTAGTAGGATCAGGAAGTGGAGTATATGTAACAAATATTGCAAAAAGTTTAGAACAAAAAGGTCATGATGTATGTATTATAATACCAGAAAATACCACAAAAATAATTAAAATTGATAATGTAAAAATTCATCCAGTATTTTTCACAAGAGAAGAAAAAATTGAAGGACAACTAGACTTCAATTTTCCATGTATGGATGCTCATACAAGAAGTAGCTTTCTATTTAGAAACATGAATGAGTTACAAGTGGAACAATATGAACAAGCTTTTAGAAAAGCAATAGAAGAAGAAATACATGAATTTAAGCCAGATGTTATTCATTCACGGACACATATGGGTTAACTCAAGTATTGCAACACAGTATAATATACCAGTTGTTATAACAAGTCATGGACCAGATATAACAGAATATTGTGAAAGCGATAAATTTCATAAACAGGCAAATCAAGCAGCAAAAGAATGTAAAAAAATAATAGATAAAATAATTACAATACCAAATGGGTACAATCCGGAAGTCTTTTATAGAGAGAAATGCAACAAAGAAGAAGTTTTAGACAGCTTTAATATTAACAAAAAATATGATAAAATCATTTGCTTAGTAGGAAGATTAAACTATAACAAAGGAATAGATGTATTATTAAATAGTGCAAAAATATATGAAAAGGATAATATACTAACACTTATAGTTGGACAAGGCGATGCATATGAAGAACTTAACCAATTGAAAGAAAAATTAGGATTAAAAAATGTAGTATTTGTAGGAAATCAAGATCATGAGAATTTAAGAAAAATATATAATATTTCTGATGTTTGTGTTGTACCATCAAGGGAAGAAGCTTTTGGACTTGTTGCATTAGAAGCAATTGCTTGTGGAACACCAGTTATTGCAACAAGACAAGGTGGTATGCTAGATTTTGTAACAAAAGATGTTGGAATATTAGTAGAAAAAGAAAATGTAGAAGAATTATCAACAGAAATTGAAAAAGTATTAAAAGAAGAAGTGAAATTTGATAAAGAATATTTACAAATGTATGCTAAAAATAATTATTCACAAGAAATGCTATTAGATAAATTATTAAATGTATATGATGAAGTAAGGGGAAAATAGAATGGCATATAACGAGCAGAAAATAAAACTGTGTACTAGAAATTATATCCCAAGTATAGGATTTGGTACTTCTTTGGTAATTGGTAATGAATGTATAGAGGTAATAAAAAAGGCAATACAAGTGGGTTACAGACATATAGATACAGCTTCAGCTTATAAAAATGAAATAGAAATCGGACAAGCCATAAAATCAAGTAATATAAATAGAGAAGAGCTATTTATTACAAGTAAAGTTTGGAAAGATTCTATGGGATATGAAAGTACTCTAAAATCATTCGAAAATTCATTAAAGAATTTACAATTAGAATATATAGACTTGTTTTTAATACATTGGCCTAAAAATAATGATAAAAAGTTAAATGTAGATACATGGAAAGCATTAGAAAAAATATATAAAGAGGGAAAAGCCAAAAATATAGGAGTTTCCAATTTTTTAAAACATCATTTAGAAATTATTTTAGATGAATGCGAAATACAACCATCAGTTAATCAAATTGAATTTCATCCAGGTCTAATACGAAAAGAAACAATAGATTTTTGCAAAGAAAAAAACATAGTTGTAGAAGCATGGGCACCATTAGGAAAAGGAAAAATGTTACAAAATGAGACTTTGCAAAACATAGCAAA
The DNA here is from genome assembly GCA_950059165.1 of uncultured Clostridium sp. Taxonomy (GTDB): domain Bacteria; phylum Bacillota; class Clostridia; order TANB77; family CAG-508; genus CAG-269. The sequence goes on along the minus strand of CATLUC010000002.1, from coordinate 30,157 downwards.
AAAATATAATAAATCAACTGCACAACTTTGTTTAAAATGGTGTTTACAAAATGAAGTAATACCACTGCCAAAATCTGAAAATGAAGATAGAATGAGGCAAAACCTAGAACTATTTGATTTTGAAATAAATAAAGAAGATATGAATACTATTAACAATATGGAATTTTTTGCAGGTTCTGATATGGAACCAAACAGTTTTAATTAAAGGAGAACAATTACTATGCAAGATAAAATTATTAAATGTTTAGCATATAATGGTAAAATATCAGTTATATGTAGTAACACAACAAACTTAGTAGAAAAGGCAAGAAATACACATGACCTAAGTCCAGTAGTAACAGCAGCATTTGGAAGAATGCTAACAATAACTGCAATTATGGGAATAGAAATGAAAAGTGTAAAAGACAAATTAACTGTACAAATAAAAGGAAATGGACCGATTGAAATGATGGTAGCAACAACAAATAATTTTCCAAGAGTAAAAGGTTATGTTGTAAATCCTCAAATAGACCTACCTTTAAATGAGTTTGGAAAACTGGATGTAAGCAAAGCTGTAGGTTATGAAGGATATATTAATGTAATAAAAGATATAGGTTTAAAAGACCCATATATAGGAATTTCACCTTTAACATCAGGAGAAATTGCAGATGATTTTGCAAACTATTTTGTAAATTCAGAGCAAAGAAATTCAGCAGTAGCATTAGGAGTATTAGTAGATAAAAATGGAGTAAAATCAGCAGGAGGGTATTTAATAAACCCAATGCCAGATGCAACAGAAGAGGAAATAGCAAAAGTTGAAAAAGCGATTTTTGAGGCAGGTGCTATGTCAAAAATGCTAGACAAGGGACTATCTCTAGAAGAAATTGCTAAAAAAGTAACAGGAGACGAAAATGTTCAAATATTAGAAGAAAATATCACACCAATTTATCAATGTGATTGTTCTAAGGAAAACATGGCAAGAGCTCTAGTATCAATAGGGAAAGAAGAACTTAAAAACATTATAGAACAAGATGAAAAGGCAGAACTTGTATGCCATTTCTGTAATCAAAAATATCAATTTTCTAAGCAAGATTTAGAGGAAATTATAAAGTCTATAGAGAACTAATAATTATAGTATAAATCCAAAATAAAAGTTAGGGGTAATAAATTATGAAAGTTGCAATTGGTCAAGATAGCCATAGAATTGAAAAAAGTAATGTAGAACAAGATGTTATTTTAGGTGGAGTTGTTTTTAAAGAAAAGTTTTCAATATTAGCAAATAGTGATGGAGATGTCATTTTACATGCTGTTACAAATGCAGTTTCAGGAATTACAGGGAAAAATATATTAGGAAAAGTTGCAGATGATATGTGTAAAAGTGGAATAACTAATAGTGAGGAATATTTAAAAGAAGCTCTAAAATACTTGAATGAAAGTATTGTACATATTTCAATTTCTATTGAATGTTTAACTCCTAAAATTAGTCCTAAAATAGAAGAAATGAGAAAGAATATAGCAAGAATTTTGAAAATAGAAGAAACAAATGTAGGAATAACAGCAACAACAGGAGAGGGTCTAACTGAATTTGGAAAAGGAAATGGGATTATGGTGTTTGTTTGTCTAACAGTAGAATAAAAAATTTAGAAGAAATAGAAAAAAGAAAAGACAATTATCACAATATTCAATCAGTATTCCAAAAAATTAATTTATATGATGAATTATATATTAAAAAGACTACAACTGGAAAACTAGAGATAGACACTAATATAAAAGAACTGCAAACAGAAGAAAATATTATTGCAAAGGCATATAAAGTTTTAAAAGAAAATTGTAAAACAATTACAGGGGCTAGGGTAAAATTAATAAAAAAAATCCCTATGCAAGCAGGTTTGGCAGGTGGAAGTATAGATTGTGCAAGTTTTATTTTAGGAATGAACAAATTATTTGAACTAAAGCTTACTAAAGAACAAATAGAAGAAATAGGCAAAAATTTAGGGGCAGATGTGCCACCTTGTTTTTACAATAAGGCTGTAAAGGTAGAAGGAATAGGAGAAATTATAAACCCAATTAATACAAATTTTAAATATTACCTTGTAATAATTAAACCAAAAGTATCTTTTAGTACAAAAGAAATGTATGAAAAGATAGATAGCCAAAAAATGAGTTATAATATGGAAAGAACAAATAATATAAAATTAGCATTAGAACGACAAAATTTAGAATTATTGGTACAGAATTTATATAATAGATTTGAAGATGTAATCCCGAACAAAGATATAATTCAAAATATCAAAAGTGAATTAATAACACAAGGAGCATTACGGAAGTTCAATGACAGGTTCAGGCTCTTGTGTTTTTGGAATATTTCCAAACAAACAAACAGCAAAAAAAGCTTATGATAGTTTAAAAGACAAGTATCAAACATTTATATGTGTTTCATATAATTCAGCAAAGGAGCTAAAAATATGATAGAGGAAAAAACAGTTACAGCAATTATCTTAGTAGCAGGAAATAGTACAAGATATGGACAAAATAGAAATAAAAACTTTGATAAAATTGAAAATAAAGAGGTAATGCTATATAGTTTAGAGGCATTCAACCAAAACGGTTTTATTGACAATATAATAATTGGAGCAAAAGAAGAGGAAATTGAAGTTGTAAAGGAAATTATTTCAAAAGAGAAGTTAAATAAGCAAGTAAATATTGTAATAGGTGGAAAAAGTAGAAAAGACACTGTACACAATTGTATAAAGGAAACAAATGCAGATATTGTTATTATTCATGATGGAGCAAGGGCAGCGATTAAGCAAGAATATATTAATTCTTGTTTAAAAGGTATGGAAGAATTTAAAGCAGTTACAGTTGGGGTACGTTCAAAAGATACTATAAAGATAACAGATGAAAATGATGTTGTAATAGATACTACTAATAGAAGCAATACATGGATTGTACAAACACCTCAGTGTTTTGAAAGAAAGGCTTTGCTTGAAATGCATGAAATGTACAAAGATGAAGAGGTAACAGATGATTGTATGCTAATGGAAAAAGGAAATTATAAAGTTAAGATTATAAATGGAGATTATACAAACATAAAAATAACAACATATGAAGATTTAGCAGGAATTGCACAATTTCTAAAATTTTAAAAATCGCTTGCAAAATAGAAAAAAATGTGATAAAATAGCTATGTTTTAAAAATAGTGTAGCTATTTTAATCTCTACTTACAGAAAATGTAGGTTAATAATCCAAAGGGAGGTGAAAATAATGAATAAATACGAAAGTATTATCATTGTTAATCCTAATGTAGATGAAGCTGGGCTAAAAGCCTTAGAGGAAAAATTTACAGGATTAATCAATGAAAACGGAAAAGTTGAAAACGTAGAAAACATGGGCAAAAAGAAATTAGCTTATGAAATCAAAAAATTCAGTGAAGGTACATATCTATTATTCAACTTTGAAGCAAAACCAGATTCTATCCAAGAACTTGAAAGAGTTTATAGAATCACAGACGATATAATAAAATTTATCGTAGTAAGAAAAGAAGACTAATTACAAAAATTAGCAAAAATCAAATAAAGATAGGGGCCTTTATTTAGAGTAAAGAAAGGTGATAAAAAATGAACAAAGTAATATTAATGGGAAGATTAACAAGAGACCCAGAAGTAAGATACACACAAACAAACAATACATTAGTAGCTTCTTTTAGTCTAGCAGTCAACAGAAGATTTGTAAGACAAGGAGAAGAAAGGCAAGCAGACTTCATAAACATTGTAGCATGGAGTAAGCTAGGAGAATTTTGTAGCAAATACTTTAAGAAAGGTCAACAAGTAGGAGTAATTGGAAGAATACAAACAAGAACATGGGATGATGACCAAGGAACCAAGCACTATGTAACAGAAGTAGTAGCAGAAGAAGCATATTTTGCAGACAGCAAAAGAGAAGCTGAAGCAGGAGCAGATGCAAGCAATTTCGAAAATACATTTGGAAACACAGCACCTGGTAACATGGGGTCAGATTTTGAAGTATCTTCTAGTGACGACCTACCATTCTAATTAGCCAAAGGGGGAAAGAAGAAAATGGCTGACAAAAAACAAAATAAAAGAAATAACAAAAACTATGATGAGGACTACAATCCAAGATTCAGAAAACAAAGAAAAAAAGTATGTGTATTATGTAGCGATAAAAACTTTGTATTAGATTACAAAAATCCAGAACAACTAAAAAAATTCATCAATGATAAAGGTAAAATTCTACCAAGAAGAACAACTGGAGCATGCGCAAAACATCAAAGAGATATTACAATAGCAATAAAAAGAGCAAGACATATTGCTATTTTACCATACACACAAAACTAATATCAAACAAATCAACAGCTGTAACTAGCATTATTGCTAGATTACGGCTGTTTTATTTTTGCAAAAATATGAAAATATTAAAATTGCTTTAAAATTATTTACAACCTAGAAGCAGTATGATATAATCTTTTTGATTTAACAAAAGAGATAAAAGAAAGGGACGTGACTAAAAATGAATCAAATACTAAGTGTAGATAATAGTAGTATAAAAAAGGGAAAAATAAAAACACAAAAAACAAGAAATAGAGGACCTGCAGACATACATAGTGTAGTAAAATTTTTTGTTATTAGCATATTAATATTTGGAATATGTATAATAGGTTCAGGTTCATATTCTATGTATAAAGAAGCAACAAAGGAAGCAAATAACACAAAGCCAGTTATTTATGTAGAAAACATAGCTGAAACAGAAATCCTATTAAAAGTAACACATGATAAACCACTAGCTAAAGTAATCTATGATTGGAATGGTGAAACAGAGACTTCACTTCCATGCAACAATAAACAAGAAGTAGAAACAACAGTTGAAATACCTACTGGAGTAAACACTTTAACCGTAAAGGCAACTGACATAAACGGTCAAGAAATTGAATACACACAAGTATATACACTAGAAGAAGCAATCAATATAAATATTGAACCAGAAGGAAACAACCTAAAAATAATAGCAAATGGAATAAACAATCTTCAATACATGACTTATCGTTGGGATGAAGATGAAGAAACAAAAGTAGACATTGAAGGAAAACAAGGTGAGCAAACAATAGAAATACCAAGAGGATTACACAAATTAACAGTTATAGTGGTAGATGAAAAAAATAAAACCCAAACTAAAGAACAAGAAGTAAATGGAGTAACAAAACCAAAAGTAGAAGTAGTAGATTCAGGTGATGGAAAATTCACCATAAAAGCATCTGATGAACAAGGAATCAAAAAAATAGAATTCAAAGTTAATGAAAAGAAATATACATTAAACTTAGACCAAGTACTAGAACTAGAAGAAAGAAAAGAATTTGAATATTCTTATGAATTAAATGATGGAGAAAATAAAATAGAAGTAATAGCATATAACGAAAGTGATGTAGAACAAACCTATACAACTCAAATAAACAAGTAAAACACATAAGTAAGAACAAAAGTGGCATAATAAAAATGCTTTGTATTATAGGAAGTTCAAAGAAAATTCTTATAATATAATAAAGGGAAGGTAGTATGAATATAAATCTAGTAGAGATAATTACGTATTTTATTATATATTCCTTTTTAGGGTGGGTCATGGAATCAATTGTAAGATCCATCTGTGAAAGAAAACTAATCAATACGGGCTTTCTAAAAGGTCCGTTTTGCCCGATATATGGGATAGGAGCAACAATTATGTTTCTATTCTTAGAAGAATTTAAAAGCAAACCAATTTTATTGTTTTTTATATCAATAGTAGTATTAACGGCATGGGAATATATAGTTGGAGTGTTTTTAGAAAAAACATTTAACACAAAATATTGGGATTATTCTGACCATAAAATCAATTTCCAAGGAAGAATTTGCTTAACAAATTCACTTTGTTGGGGAGTACTTGGAGTACTTTTTGTAAAATATATACATCCATTTGTACAAGAAATATTAAGTAAAATAAATGTAAATTTAATAAATTACATAGTTGCAGTATTATTTACAATATTTATAGTAGATATGGTTACATCAATTATACATGTAAAGAACATGAAGTCTACATTAGAAAAAATAGAAAATATCAACAAAGAAATAAAAGAAAAACTAAAAGAAATTAGAAGGTTAAGAAAAGAAAAAGAAGAGAAAACAGAAAAAGTGGCAACAACAGAAAGTATACAACAATTAGTGGAAAGCTTGAAAAAGAAAAGGAATAGAACAATTTTACATTTATATAAAAATGTACATCGTCTAAAAAAAGCATTCCCAGCTATAAATACCAATGAAATAACACAAATTTTAAACCAAAAAATAGAAATAAGAAAAAAAAGAGTAAAAAAGAAACAAAAAGGCTTGAAATAATCAAGCTTTTTTGTATATAATGAAGAAAAACAAAAACGGAGGAAATTTTAAATGATACAAGATGTATATATAATAGATGATGATGATGCATCAATAGTTATTTTTAGAGAATTATTTAAAGATGACCCAGGCTATAAATTTACTAGTGTAAAAACAGACCAAATAGACATTGCATTAAAAAACATCCCATCATTAATTGTTATTAATGAAGATGCTATTGACCGTGATGTTGTCGATTTGTGTAGAAAAATAAGAAAAGATGAGGACAACACCATAACACCAGTAATAGTAGTATCATCTAAAGGAGAAAAAGAACATAGGCTAAAAATACTACAAGAATCTATAGAATATTTCATAAAAAAACCAGTAGATGAACAATATTTATACCACACTGTAAAAAACCTAAACAGATTATTATCAACAAATAGAAGAATAAGTCCATTAACAGGACTGCCAGGAAATGTACAAATACATGCAGAATTAAAAAAGAGAATAATGAAGAATGAGAGTTTTTGTGTTTTGTATTTGGACTTAGACAATTTTAAAGCATATAATGATGTATATGGTTTTCTAAAGGGAGATGAAATTATAGGATTTACAGCAGAAACAATAATAAGATGCATACATGAAAGTGGAATGGAAAACACATTTATTGGACACATTGGAGGAGACGATTTTGTAGCATTAGTTCCAGGGATTGTGTGTGAGAAATTATGCCAAAATATAATAGCTCAATTTGACCACAATGTAGGAAAATATTTTACAGAAAATGATTTAGAAAAAGGATATATAGAAGTAGCCAATAGAAAAGGTATAATTGAACAATTTCCACTAACATCTTTATCTATAGGAGTAGTTGTATCAGATGAAGGAAGATTTAAAAATATATTAGAAATAGGAGAAGTAGGAGCACAAGTAAAACATGCAGCAAAATCTGTAATGGGAAGTAGCTATGCAGTAGACAGAAGAAAATGAGACTAGTTAGGACAGGTCCTTAAGTGTCTCATTAAAAAAGTAGGATTTGGGGACGGCCTCATAATCCTATTTTTTAATTTTAAGCTTCATAGTATTTTTCGGTGTCAGAATACAATTCTTCTAAAGTGATTCCTAGTACTTTGCAAAAGGCAAGTGCTTCAAAGTCTTTTACAGTCTTTTTACCATATTCAATTTCATAAATATCACAATTATACATAGTAACACCTAGTAAGTCTAATTTACGGCAAATTTCAGGTTGTGAAAATTTACGCAATTTCCTATATTTTCTTAAGTTATTTCCTATAATATTTAAGTTTCCGTTTAAAGTTTTTACTTTCATACAATAATTACCTCGAAAATTCATATTAAAAATTATACAATTGGTATAATTTTAACCACATTCTATAATAAAAATAAATCCAATATTACAGGAACACACTGTAAGTATTACAATACTATGTCAGGTATTTTACAAATAAAAAACATCAGTGATTTGTGTTGATAATAAGTAAAACGTGTGTTATAGTGAAAATACAGGTTGTTCCTGTAAAAAATGAAAGGAGAACAAAAGTGAAAAAGAAAAATAATGAAAGAGGTATAACATTAATTGCTTTGGTAATTACGATAATTGTCCTTTTAATATTAGCAGGAATAACAATTGCGACTTAACGGGAGAAAATGGGATTTTAACAAAAGCAAACAATGCCAAAACAGAAAATGACAAAGCAGGTGCTAAAGAAAAGGTGCAAATAGCAGTAATGGGAAGCTATGATGGAAATGGCAAGATAGATATAAATACATTAAAGAACAATTTAAAACAAACAGAGGGAGTAACAGGAGCAGATAATATTACAGCATTGCCAGCAAAAGTAACATCAGATGGATATAATTTGGTAATTGAAAAAAATGGAAATGTTGTATTTGAGGATGAATCCGATTTTTACGAATCATCTGTATTTGCAAGGATATATGTAAAAAATGATAGTAGTGATGAAATTCTTATGTTAGCAAGCAATGAAGAAGCATTTTTAGATTATAGTGGTGAAGGGCTTACTTTAAAAGATAATTTTGGGGACATAAATGGAAAAGTTTACTCAAGTGAAGAAGATTTATATGAAACACCAGAATATGGAGAATTTTTAAAATCTGATGAATGGAAACAATATAAAGAAGAAAATCCAGAAGAAGCTCGTGGGATGATTGAAGAATTTCTTTATCAGGCAAATCGAAATGCCAACCGTCCATGGATTAAGTATCAAGACAATGGATATGGGGATTGGTATGATATGAATAAATATTTGGTTGAAGTTAGAATTCTTGATGAAATATTTCCTAAATCTACTAGTGGATGGTTTGAAACTTGCAAGGTATTAAATAATATAACAAATATTGAAAACTTAAATACATCAAAGGTAACAGATATGAGTAAAATGTTCTATGCTTGTGCATATATAGAATTAGATTTGAGCAGTTTGGACACATCAAATGTAACAAATATGAGCAGTATGTTTGAAAACAGTGATTTAAAAACATTAGATATAAATAATTGGAATACATCAAACGTAACAAATATGAGCAGTATGTTTGAAGGCAGTGATTTAAAAACATTAGATATAAATAATTGGGATACATCAAAAGTAACAAATATGGGATCTATATTTGGTGGTTGTAGATCTTTGACAGAATTAAATATAAGTAATTGGAACACATCAAATGTAACAAGTATGAATCAAATGTTTAGTGGTTGTAATAATTTAACAACATTAGATTTAAATAACTGGAATACATCAAATGTGACAAATATGGTTGAAATGTTTTCTAATTGTAAAAATTTAACAACATTAGATTTAAATAACTGGAATACATCAAATGTGACAGATATGGATGGAATGTTTTATGATTGTGATAATTTAACAACATTAGATTTAAATAACTGGAATACATCAAATGTGATAAATATGGCTGGTATGTTTGAGTGTAATAGCACTTTCGATGATAGTAATTTAACAATGTTAAATATAAGTAGCTGGGATACATCAAATGTAACAAATATGAATAGAATGTTTCATGACTGTAAAAATTTAACAACATTAAATTTAAATAACTGGAATACATCAAATGTAACAGATATGGAATGGATATTCTTGGGTTGTAATTCTTTGACAGAATTAAATATAAGTAATTGGAACACATCAAATGTAACAAATATGAATCAAATGTTTAATGACTGTAGAAATTTAACAGCATTAGATTTAAATAACTGGAATACATCAAATGTAACAAATATGCTTGGGGTATTTATGCATTGTAATGCTTTGACTGAATTAAATATAAGTAATTGGGACACATCAAAGGTAACAAGTATGAGCAGTATGTTTCAAGAATGTAGTTCTATAACAAGATTAAATCTAAGTAACTTTAATATATTAAATGTAAAAAGTATGCATTCTATGTTTGAAAGCTGTAAAAATCTAAAGGAAATTTTAGTTAGGAAAGATTGGAATACAGATAAAGCAGGTAGTACAAATATGTTTAAAGATTGTGGAGTTTCAGAGGTAACATATGTTACAGAAGGAGATAGTTAATAACATTTACAATTTTAATTACAATTAAGGCAATTATGTAAAAAAGTGACTATTAAAAATAGTCGCTTTTATTGTGCTTTCAAATAAAGTAAGGATATAATAAACAAAAACAAAGGAGAAAAGCAAAAAATGAAAAATAAGAACCAAGGAATCACACTAATTGCGTTAATAGTTACAATAATAGTGTTGTTAATACTAGCAGGAGTTACAATTGCGACTTTAACAGGAAAAAATGGAATGTTAAATAAAGCAAATACAGCAAGTGAAGAAACCCAAAAGAAAAAATATGAAGAAATTTTAAAAATAATAGGAAACGGGTTAAGACCAAATAAAATTATTAATAATTGGAGTGGCAAGACATTTTTAGATGAATTCCAAAAAGAAATTCCTAAAAATGAAGAATTAAAAGAAGCTCAAGTTAATAGAAAAAACGATGAAACTATTATTGTAATAACCAAAGAAGGGTATGTATATAGAATTACAGAAAATGAGGTAACCTATATAGGAAAACAGGGAGAAGTTGAAATTCCCAAATTGGAAGAAAGCAATATACAATTTAGCTATAATCCATCACCAGAAGATAAACAATGGACAAATCAAAATGTAGAAGTTAGTATTACAACTTCAAATGAAATATCAGAAAACTATGAATTGCAATATTCTATGGATGGCACAAGCTGGGATAAATATCATTCAGAAATAACAATGGAAGGAAATGGAGCAGTTCATGCAAGATTAATAAATGAGTTATATGAAACAATATGTGTGGCAACAGGAAATGTAAAAAATATTGACAAAGAAGAACCAAATGAAGCAATAATCACTTTTAGTAAAACAGAAATAACAGAGGGAGAGCCTATCACGGCTACAGTAACACAAAGTGATAATGGAGTAAGTGGTGTAAATATAACAGAATGCAAATTTGCATTTACTACTAATAATACTCCAATTGGAACAGAAGATTTATCAAAATATTCAGAAGATAAATTTACAACTGAAAATGCAGATGAAATAGAATTAAATTGCCCTGAAGAGGGAGAGTATTATTTACATGTATTAACAGTAGATAGAGCAGGAAATCTATTAGAAAGTATATCAAAAGAAAAAGTAAAAGCAAATGGAAGGGTTTATTTTGACATTAGTTCTTTTGGTGGTAATTATGATTTTCCATCAGTAGAATTGGCTTATACGAGAAGTAAAGAAACTCAAACTAGTGAACAAACTGCTGTAATGGAGTCAGCATCTAATCTTATTAAAAATGTGTCATTATATAATGCTAGAAATTTAAGTACAAATAATTGGATATTATTAGGACAATCGCAAAATCAATTAATTGATAATTATTATTTGTATGATAGATATAGTGTTACAACAACAAGTTGGTATGAAGAAGGAACATGGTCAGCATGGAGTGCTAGTTGGGATGATAAGACTTATTCTAGCAATTCGTGGGTACTTAGATCTTATACTTTCAATCCAGCAGATGGGACTTTTACAATTGGAAATGGAACTTCTTTTAGTGGTGAAAATTACGTTGGAAGAATTCATTATGGAAGAGGAAGTTCGGTAAATGTTGGAAGAACAATTACTAGATATGAAGTAGTAGGAACATTCTGGCCTACATTAAGGTCTTCTACTATGACATCTGTACTAAAATCAGCTAAAACACAAGGAACATTGGAAGGAGAACTAATTGCCAAAGGTGGTATTTACAAAGACAATGCTGCACACACAGATAACAAATGGTATAAACAAAAAGAACAAGCAAAAGCATATTACATATATAAATATATGGATAATGAAATACAGACAACATATGATGTAGGAAATTCGATTTTAAATACAAAGAAAATAGATTTTGGCAAAAATAAAGAAAGTATTAGAATTTTAATAGATTCTAATACAATAGCTTATAAGTTAAGTATTTCAAAAGATAATCAAAACTGGATAGAAATAACTGATAGATCACTTTTAAAGGGGGAAAGTAAAATTACGTTGCCTGAACCATGGAATTGTGTATATATAAAAATAGAAAGAACAGCTACAAATACGTATTTAAACAGGATAAGAGTTAATTAAAAGTGAAAGCAAGCATTTACCAAAAGTGTAAGTGACTTGCTTATTTATTTGCCTAAAAAAATCACAAAAAAACAAAACAAAAATTCGTAAAAAGTATTGAAAAAATGTTCGATATATGATATAAATAGAATAAATAAAATATATTTCGAGTTGTTTAGAAATTTATAACAACTTGAGGAAAAGAGGTAGAAATGGATGAAAATAAAATGCAATTAATAAACAAATTGTTTAATAATGAAACAATAAGAACAATATGGGATAAAGAGGAAGAAAAATATTATATCAGTATAATAGATATTGTTGGTGCAATATCAAAAAGCAATAGACCAAGAAAATATTGGAGTGACTTGAAAAATAATTTAATAAAAGATGGGTTTGAAGTGTCCGAAAAAATCGGACAGTTGAAATTAAAATCACAAGATGGAAAATATCGTATGACAGATGTAACTGATATTGAAGGAATGTTTCGAATAATTGAATCAATTCCATCAAAGAATGCAGAGCCTATAAAACAATGGTTAGCACATTTAGGCAAAGAAAAAATCGATGAAACTTTTGATCCAGGGGTTGCATTGCAAAGAGCCATAGATTTGTATCGCACAAAAGGTTATGATGAAGAATGGATTGCAAAAAGAATCAAATCAATTCAAGAAAGAAAAAAATTAACAGATGTATGGAAGGAAAATGGAATAAAAGATAATATGGAATATGCAATATTAACAAATGAAATATACAAAGAATGGTCAGGAATGACAGCAAAAGAATATAAGCAATATAAAGGATTACGAAAAGAAAATTTAAGAGATAATATGGATAATATAGAACTTATATTAACAGATTTATCTGAGGAAGCTACTAAAAGGCTGGCTGCAAAACAAAAGCCTAATGGATTAAAAGAAAATATTAAAGTAGCTAAAATGGGTGGACATACTGCAAAAGTTGCAAGAGAAGATATTGAAAAAAATCTTGGGGAATCAGTTGTAACAAAGACTAATAAATTGAATTATAAATATATAGAAGAAAATAAGTATATACAAGAAAATACACAAGGAAAGAAATCTGAACTTGTAGAATAGAGTATCAAACCGTTGGAGATTAAGACATTGTTTTATTGTTCAACAAAATTTGGTAGTAAGATAATTATGTAAAAAAGTGACTATTAAAAATAGTCGCTTTTATTGTGCTTTCAAATAAAGTAAGGATATAATAAACAAAAACAAAGGAGAAAAACAAAAAATGAAAAATAAAAACCAATGAATCACACTAATTGCTTTAATAGTTACAATAGCTTATGATGAAAATGTGAATCAAAATAAAAGTTCTAAAATTTCAAGAAGAGCCTTGAGATTTTAGAACTTTTCACGTTTAGAAAACATAATATATATAAATAAAAGTGAAAGGTGGGAGAAAAATGTCAGAATACATAATCAAAGGAGGAAAAAAAGTAGAAGGTGAAGTAACAATATCAGGCTCAAAAAACGCAGCTTTGCCCATAATTGCAGCAACTATCTTGCACAATGGAAAAACCACACTATATAACGTACCAAACATACATGACACCCAAATGATGTTTGAGATATTGAAACAAATAGGAGCAGAAGTAACCAAAAAAAAGAACAAAGTTATAATAGATACAAGGAAAATTTCAAAATATGAAATACCAGAAGAATTAATGAGACAAATGCGTTCATCAGTAATATTTGTAGGTGCATTAGTCGGAAAATATAAAAATGCTACATTTTCTTATCCAGGAGGATGTGACATTGGAACTAGACCAATTGACTTACATTTAAAGGCATTTGAAAAATTAGGAATAAATATTAACAAAAACTATGGAAATATTACTTGCATATGTGATAAAATAGTAGGGGAAAAAATAGACTTAGATTTTCCAAGTGTAGGAGCAACAGAAAATGCTATTTTAGCAAGTATTTTCTGTATTGGAAAAACAATTATAACAAATGCAGCAAGAGAGCCAGAAATAGTAGACTTGCAAAACTTTTTAAACAAAATGGGAGCAAAAGTAAAAGGAGCAGGAACAGACATTATTGAAATTGAAGGTGTAAAAAAGCTAAAAGATGCAAGTTATACTATCATGCCAGACAGAATAGAAACAGGAACTTTTTTGTGTATAACAGCAATGAATGGAGGGAGCATCAAAGTAAATGGTGCAAATTACAACCATATTACACCAGTTATTCATAAACTAGAAGAAGCAGGTTGCAAATTAAAGCTTGAAAAAAACAAAATAGAATTGCAAGCTCCTAAAAGATTAAAAGCAGTAGATTTAAAAACAATGCCATATCCAGGGTTTCCAACAGATATGCAATCAATTTTTACAACAAGCTTAACTTTGGCAAAAGGAACATCTATTGTTGTAGAAAATCTATTTGAAAATAGATATAAATATACACAAGAACTAGTTAGAATGGGTGCAAAAATATCAATAGAAGGGAAAACAGCAGTAGTAAAGGGAGTTAGAAAACTTTATGGAACAACAGTTAAAGCAACAGACTTGCGAGGAGGAGCATCACTTGTTATGGCAGGAAGTATAGCTAAAGGAACTACAGTAGTTGAAAATATAGAGTACATTTTAAGAGGATATGATAAATTTGACCAAAAATTAAGAGGATTAGGAATAGATATTCAACTTAAAAAGACAAATTAAAATTAGAATAAAAAAATGACAGTTAAGCTAATTGTTAAATATGATATAAAAAGACTTAAAAGAAAGATGAGGCATGAAAGCAAGTTAAAAGGTTAAGAAATCTTAATCATGCCTCATTTGTTTATAAGGAAGGTGTGATTAAAAATGGCTAAAATAAATCCATATTATATGCAAAAAGGACAAGCTGATAGAGAAAAAGAAGAAATGGAAATGAAAAGAAAAAAGGCCAAAGAAAGAGAAAAAAGAATAAAACAAAATATTGCAAAAAGAGAACAAGACTTTGACCAAGAACTAGAAACAGCAATAAAAATGAGTAATAAGAATAAAATAAAAAGAGAAGAAGAACACAAAGAACAGATAACAAAACAAGAACAGAAGAGAAAAAAAAGAAACAAAAAAATAAAGCTTGTTTTAGAAATACTATTATTGTTAGCAATTATAGTAGGAGGAATTGTTTTTGCTATGGTATCACCAATTTTTAATATACAAGAAATACAGGTAAATAACAACAATCAAGTAAGTAGTGATACAATTATAAGCTTATCAGAATTAAAAATAGAAGAAAATATTTTCAGATTTAGTAGTTCTAAAGTTATTAGCAAAATAAAAGAAAATGCCTATATCGAAAATGTGAAAATACATAGAAAAATTCCAAATACAGTACAAATAGAAATAGAAGAAAGAGAGCACATTTATAGTGCAGATTTCTTAGGAAAATATGCATATCTAAATAAACAAGGCTATATTTTAGAAATAGCAGAAGATAGTAAACAAAAGTTGATTCTTCAAGGAATTACTACTAAAGAGGAAGAAGTAGTAGAAGGTAAAAGGCTAAATGAGGGTGATTTAAAAAGACTTGAAGATGTAATAAAGATTATGAATGCAGCCAAAGAATATGAATTAGATACAAAAGTAAAAAGTATTGATATAAGTGATAAAAACGAATATAGTATATACCTAGAAGAGGAAAAGAAGAAGATACATTTAGGAGATAACACAAATTTAAGTAATAAAATGTTATATAGTAATGCCATTATTGAAAAGGAAAAGGGAAAAGCAGGAGAAATTTTTGCAAATGGAGATTTGAATAGTAAGTTTAGGGTTTATTTTCGCGAAAGCCTCGTATAGGTGGTAAAAAAATAATTGGCATTTGGCATTGTTAAAATTCGATTTTAATTTAATCAACGTACAGATAGTACGTCTCATAAATTAAAATCTCATTCGCCTAGCCAAATATCCAATTCTTTTTCAACCAAATTTATGTTAGTAAGGAAGGATGATAAAATGAAAGAAAAGGAAAAAGTAAGTATTGTTCTTGGTTTTATGTGTTTAGCTCTAACAATAGGAATTTGTATACAATTAAAAACAGTAAAAGGGTCTAATTTTGTAGTTAGTCAAAATCACGAAGAAAATAATTTAAGAGCAGAAGTTTTAAAATATAAAGAAAAATATGATAATAAATATAAAGAATTAGAAAAAGCTGAAGAACAGTTAGAAAAAGAAAGAGAGAATTCAACTCAAAATAATACTGAATTAGAAAAAAAAGAAAATGAAATAAAAAAAGGAAATAAAATGATTGGAATGACAGAAGTAACAGGACCTCGGAGTAATAGTTACATTAAGTGATAGCAAAAAAGATGCAAATACATCTTTAGCTCCAAGTGATTTAGTTGTTCATGACGCAGATGTATTAAGTGTAATAAATGAATTAAAAAATGCTGGAGCAGAAGCAATTTCTATTAATGACCAAAGGATTATACCAACTAGTGGAATTGTATGTGGAGGAAATATAATTGAAATAAATGGAGAAAAGGTAGGAGCACCTTTTACAATAAAAGCAATAGGTCTTCCAGAACAATTAGCAGCTTTAGAAAGACCAGGACGGATATCTAGAATATTTAAAAAAAGACACTGTAGGAGCAGTATTAAAAAGGTCAAACAGTATAACAATTCCAAAATATACAGGGGTTATTACATATAAATATGCAAAATAAATTTAGACGATATAAAATTTATTATGTTTTTGAATTTAGTAACTCACAGCTACATAATAGGCTGTAAATCAAATTTTTATTTAAAAGTAAAAAAAGAAAGGAGCTTTTTAATGAAAACTAGTATTAAAAAAGGAAAAGTTACTATGGCAATTGCTGTTGCAATTTCTTGTTTTGTCCTTGTGTTTGTAATGCTTATGCAATTTAAGATTGTTAATCAAACAGATATTACAGCAATTGAAAATATGAGAGAAACAGAATTAAGAACAGAGCTTGCCAATTGGAAAGCAAAATATGAAGAAACAAACCAAAAGTATAAAGAAACAGAAGAAAAAATTAACGAATATAAAAAAACAAAGCAATCTAATGAAGAAACAGAAAAATTGGTAGATTCCGAACTTGAACAAGTAAATATGAATTTGGGAAAAACTGATATTCAAGGAGATGGAATATCTATTAATTTAAAGGAAAATTCAAATGATGAAAATCAAAAGAAAACAAGAGCAGATGACTTATTAATGATTGTAAATAGTTTGAAAGTAGCAGGAGCAGAAGCAATTTCAATAAATAATGAAAGAATTATTAATATGTCTGATATTGTTGATATCAATTTAAATGATTATGAATGGTTTATAAAGGTAAATGGACAAAGAATTTTAGCACCATATGAAATAAAAGCTATTGGAAATCAAACTTATTTAGAAAGTGCTTTACTTGGAAATGGTGGATATGTAGACGAATTAAAAAAACAAGAGCGTAATATATCAATTGAAAAAGTAAATAACATTAAAATAACAAAATATAATGATGAAATTAAGACAAAATATATAGAGTGATAATATTTTTTTACATAGATAAATTTTGTAGATACTTAAAGTTAAAAAAGAAAGAAGGAGATTTTTTATGGTAATAGGAGCTATTATAATAGGATGTGTTTTTGGAGCAATAATTGGAATGAATGTACCTATGATTTCTTATACGTATTCAAGTTATTTAGCAATTGGTATTATTGCAGCATTAGATTCAGTATTTGGGGGAATAACATCTGTTATTAAGAAAAATTTTGACTTAAAAATATTTGTAACAGGCTTTTTTGGAAATGCTATTTTATCTATTTTACTAACAATTTTAGGAGAAAAGTTAAATGTAGATATATACTTAGCAGCAATTGTTGTATTTGTAGGTAGAATGTTTACAAACCTAGGAATTATTAGAAGATACTATGTAGATAAATGGTCTGAAAAGTTTAAAAAATAATAAAAATAATTATTACAAAAATATTACAAAAATATTACAAAAATATAACGTTTTCTATTGACATTTGTCTAAAAATGTAATATATATACATATAGGAAATTTATTACTAAAAATGGAGGAATTAACTTGGCAATCGGAGATATCATTGTAGGTATAGACATAGGAACTAGTAAGGTTTGCACCGTTGTAGGGGAAGTCAATAACTTCGGACAAATAGAAATAATATGTAATACCTCATATAAATGTAGTGGACTAAAGAAGGGGAAAATAATAAACGAAGAAGAAATCAGTTTAAGTATAGCAAAAACGATAAAAGATGCCGAAGAAGAAACCAATTTAAAAATTAATTCAGCATATGTAACAATTTTAGGAAAATATATAACAATTGTACAAAACAGTATTACCAAGGAAGTAAAAGACAAATATGCTGGAATATCAGTAAGAGATGTTCAGAATGCCATTATACAAGTAAAAGACATAGAAATTCCTGATGGAAAAACACTAATAGATATTGTTCCAGACAAAATAACATTAGAAAACGGAAATGTTGTAACAGATCCAGTTGGAAACTTAAGTTCTAGTTTTACAATTAGTGCACAAGTTATTCTAGCAGAACGAGATTATGTAAGACAACTAAACAGTGTATTTAAAAGAGCTGGACTAGAAATTGATGGAATTGTACCAGTAGCTTTAGCAGAAAGAAACTTAATTTTAGATAAAAACGAATTGCATGATAATGTTATGCTTTTGGACATAGGTGCAGGAAATACAGAAATTGGTGTTTTTGAAGGTTCAACTTTTGTACATACCAATTCTATACCAGTAGGTGGAGATAATATTACACATGATATTGCATTAGTATTAAACATTTCAGAAGAAGAGGCAGACAAACTAAAAAGGCAATATGGACTAGCTCTGAAATCTTTTATTGATAATGACAATGACATCATATTAAATACATCAAAAGACAACAATAAAAACAGAATTATCAAAAGTTCAGAACTAATAGAAATCATAGAAGCAAGAATAGAAGAAATATTTTCTATTATCAACAAAGAAATAACAAATCAAGGGGTCAAACAAAAAATAAACAATGTTGTATTAACAGGACAAGGCATAATAAACATAAACAAAAGTGATGTAGCACGGAAAAATCAATTTAAATATACCTGTTAAAATATCTACTGGAAGAGCAGTAAGTACTGTAAAGCCAACATATAGAACTAGTTATGCTTTAGTAAGGTATATTGCTGCAAGACCTTTTGCTAAAACAGTATCTAGTAATATAGATACACAAACTGATGAAAGCTTTTTAAAAACAATTATGGAGAGAATAAAAGAATTTTTCTACTCTTAAATGGGAAATAATTGTGGAACATTTTAATTTCATAGACACAAAGTGAAAATAAATCATTAATAAGATTTTATTTTCAAAAAAGTTATTAATTTTAAAAAATATAAAACTAGCTAAAAATAGCTAATTTAAAGGGAGGAAAAACTAAATGATGGATTACAATGAGGAAACCAATAATAATATTTCAATGATGGATGGAACTGCTACTATAAAGGTTATAGGTGTTGGTGGAGCTGGAAATAATGCTGTTAACAGAATGATTGATGCTGGAATTAAAGGGGTTGATTTCATCGCAGTTAATACAGATAGACAAGCACTACAAACATCAAAAGCAAGTACAAAAATACAAATAGGAGAAAAAATAACAAGAGGACTAGGAGCAGGAGCAAATCCTGACATTGGAGCTCAATCTGCAGAAGAAAGCAAATCTGAAATAGCAGAAGTACTAAGAGGAGCAGACATGGTATTTGTTACTGCAGGAATGGGTGGAGGAACTGGAACAGGAGCTGCACCAATAGTTGCTTATACTGCAAAGGAAATGGGAATTTTAACTATAGGAGTAGTAACAAAACCATTTACTTTTGAAGGAAAGAAAAGACTTTCACAAGCAGAAAGAGGAATTGAAAGTTTGAAAGGAAAAGTAGATACATTAGTTGTTATACCAAATGACAAACTATTACAAATAATTGATAGAAAAACATCTATTATTGAAGCTTTTAAATTAGCAGACGATATATTAAGACAAGGTGTACAAGGAATTTCAGACTTAATTGCAATTCCAGGACTTGTAAATCTAGACTTTGCAGATGTAAAAACAATAATGTTAAACCAAGGAATGGCACATATGGGAGTAGGAAGTGCATCAGGAGAAAACAGAGCAGAAGATGCAGCAAAAGAAGCAATCCAAAGTCCATTACTAGAAACATCAATAGAAGGAGCAAAAGGAGTAATAATCAACATCACAGGTGGAGAAGACTTAGGATTACACGAAGTAAACACAGCAGCAGAACTAGTGCAACGCAGTGTAGACCCTGAAGCAAACATCATATTTGGTACAGTAACAGACCCTAGTATGTCAGATGAAATTCAAATAACAGTAATTGCAACAGGATTTGAAAAAAATGAACAAATTTCAAGCATTGGAATAGAAAACACAATATCAAGACCTTGGAAAGAAAAAATGAACTCTATACCAGCAAGCTCAGAACCAAACTCATCACAAAATGACTTAGACATACCATCTTTCCTAAGAAAAAACAAAAATAAAAATATGTAATGTCGTGTTGGGGACGTTTCCCTTGCGACATTTTTTTATTGATTGGTCTTTTGGGCATAATTGGGACAGGTTACTAAGAATTATTTAGAAAAAGTTAAGGAAAAACGTGTCGATAATTTCTTTTTTTCGGCAATAAGAAAAGACAGTTTTTTCAAAATAAAAGAAGTATAATAGTCATGCAGGTGATAGCATGACTATTTATATTGATATAGTATTGATAGAAAATTTAATAATGAACTTTATAATTTTACTAGCAACAGGAATAATTTTAAAGGAAAAAATTAAAATCATAAGACTTTTTAGTAGTAGTTTAATTGGAGCAATTTATTCAGTAGTATCTTATATGTCAATTTTAGAAATTTATTCAAGCATGATATTAAAAATAATATTATCCATAGTAATAGTATACATAGCATTCAATCCACAAACAATGAAAAAATTGTGGAAAGACATATTAATATTTTACCTAACATCTTTTGTTTTTGGAGGGGCAGCATTTGCATTAATTTATGTTGTGAAGCCACAAGATATTTTAATGAAGAATGGGCTATTTTTAGGAACATATCCATTAAAAACGATTATATTAGGGGCAATTGTGGCATTTATCATTATTGTAACAGCATTTACAATTGTAAAGTCTAAAATAACCAAAAAAGATATGTTTTATGAAATAGAAATTCATTTAAATGGAAAAAATATAAAAACAACAGCAATGTTGGACACAGGAAATGGACTAAGAGAACCATTAACTAATACACCTGTTATTGTAGTAGAACATACTCTTTTGTATGATGTAATGCCAAAAGAGATATTAAACAATTTGGAGAATTTATTAGGAGGTGAATTTGATAGTATACCAGAAAAGATAAGACAAGAATATATGTCGAAACTAAAATATATTCCCTTTTCTTCTTTGGGAAAACAAAATGGAATGCTAATAGGCATTAAAGCAGAAAGCATCAAAATAAAGGAAATGGATAAAGAAGAGGAAAAAAGAAATATAATTGTTGGAATATATAATAAATCTTTAACAAAAAGAGGAGAATATAGAGCTTTAATGGGAATATGGGAATGACTTTAGGGATGGAGGAAAAAATCATGGCTGTTATACAAAATAAAAAGTCTTGCCTAAAACTTATATAGTCATGATTTTTCTTCCATCCATAAAATCATCCCAACAAAAAAGGAAGGAGACTAAGAGTTTATGAATATTTTTGAATTTGTGAAAAATGGAATTAACACAATTTGTGCTAAATATATTAATGAAAAAAATGAAATTGAATATTTGCCAATATTTTATATTGCAGGAAGTCAAACTTTGCCACCACCACTTTCGCCTGAAGAGGAAGCTGAGCTTATTGAACAGTTAGACCAAGAGGATAATCTAGCTGTAAGGCAAAAGCTAGTGGAAAGAAATTTAAGGCTGGTGGTATATATTGCTAAAAAGTTTGAAAATACAGGTATTGGAATAGAGGACTTGATATCTATTGGAACAATTGGTCTGATGAAAGGTGTAAATACTTTTAATGCAGATAAAAAAATAAAGCTTGCCACTTATGCTTCTAGGTGTATTGAAAATGAAATCTTGATGTATTTAAGAAAAAATAATAAGATAAAGGGTGAGGTTTCTATTGATGAACCATTAAATAAAGATGGTGATGGAAATGAGTTGCTTCTTTCAGATATTTTGGGTACTGAAGCAGATATTACTTCAAGGAATTTAGAAGATGAGGTTGATAAGTCGCTTTTGCGAGCTTCTATTAATAAGCTAAATGATAGGGAGAAAAATATAATGGAAATGCGTTTTGGTTTTCTAACTGGAAGAGAGAAAACTCAAAAAGAGGTTGCAGATGAACTTCGGTATTTCACAAAGTTACATATCAAGGTTGGAAAAAAAGATTATTGGCAAAATGAAAAAGGAAATTTCGAGTAAAATAGGGTAAAGAGAGGGTAACCTCTCTTTTATTGCTCTAGCAGAGAACAGCACTTCTTGCAAATGCTATAATCTGCTGTTGCTCTTCTTCAGAAACAGAGAAAAATTGTATTTTTCCGTTACTTTCGAAGTGAGCAACTATTATTGCTTGAATGGGAATACAATATTTGTCATCCCATTCGTCGTCATAATTAGTCTCGATGATGCTTTTCAAAACATCAAAACCATCATTATGACAACTCTCGGCAATGTAGCACATGCTACACCTCCTTTCATGAAACCTATTTCGGCAGTTACAATTTAATTATATCATAGTTACATAAAGAAATCAAAATTTTGGAAATCAACATATATGTTATGTAAAAAAGATACTATAATATTATGGCAATATTATTTATTCTGACTTAAGAAAATGATAAAATAAAACAAAAATTATAATACAAGGAATGTGATAAAAATGAAGAAAGAAATAAAAGGAATTACACTAATTTCATTAATTGTAACAGTTGTTATATTAATAATTTTAACAGGTATAACAATAGCAATTTTAGTAGGAGATAATGGTATTTTTCGGAAAAGCACAAACTGCAAAAGAAGAAAACAACAAACAAACAGCTACAGAAATAATAAATTTAAAAATAACAAATGCACAAATAAAAAGTTATGCAGAAACACAAGAAATGCCGAGTTTGCAATATTTAGCTGACCAATTGTGTGAAGATAATGAAATGCAATATGTAGAGTTAGAATCTAAAAAAATTGCAAGTTTACAAAAAATATATGTAAAAGAAGCAAAGTCAATTTTTACAAAATTAAAAGAATATCCATATGAATTTGAAATAGATGGTCATTTAAAATTAGCATCCATTAATGGAGTTAAAGTTGCAGATAATAGTAGTAATATGCAAGAACTTGAAAAGAGAATACAAGAATTAGAAACATCTTTCCAAACAGCAAAAACATCTTATGAAGCAAACATTGCATCTCAACAAGCTATAATTGATACACTAAATAGCAAAGTGCAGAAATTAGAACAAGATGGAAAAATTGATTATAGTATAAATAATGAAAGATTAGTCGGAAAATGGTATGATGGAAGCGATATGTATGAATTATCAGTAGAAATAGTTGCACCAACAACTACAGATGGTGTAATGGTAGAAAATAAAGTTGATTTATCAAAATATAACATAAAAGAATGTATTATTGTAGGTGGGTATTATAAAAAGACTGATTCTAACAATAATCTACCTATTAATTGGACAACTACTGGAGATAGATTGATGAGAATTTACTATTCATGTCAAGATAAAACACTAAGAATATCAACTAACAATGCTGGTGCAAGTGGATTACAAGGATATGTAACAATACGTTATAAAAAATAAAATTTATGACCTTTTTTTAAACATTTATAGGCTCTGTCTTCGTTCATATGCCAACATAGTATAAAAAAACCAAATTTGGAAATACTTAAAACATAAGTTATTTTCAAAGGAGGTTTTTCTTTTGTTAAACAACAAAGTAGAAATATGTGGTGTAAACACATCAAAATTACCAGTTTTAAGTAGAGAAAAAAAAGAAGAACTATTTATCAAAATAAAAGCAGGAGATGAAGAAGCAAGAACAGAATTCATAAATGGAAACTTAAGATTAGTACTAAGCATTATTCAAAGATTTTACGGAAGAGGAGAATCAGCAGATGACCTATTTCAAGTAGGTTGTGTAGGATTAATTAAAGCAATAGATAATTTTGATTTAAGCCAGAACGTGCAATTTAGCACATATGCTGTGCCAATGATAATAGGTGAAGTAAAGCGATATTTAAGAGATAATAATAGCATAAGGGTTAGTAGGTCAATTAGAGATTTAGCATATAAAGCAATTCAATTTAAAGAAAGATATGTAAAAGAAAACGGAAGAGAGCCTAAAATTGATGAAATTGCAAAAGAGTTAGGAGTAAAAAAAGAGGATATAGCATTTAGTTTTGATGCAATACAAGACCCGGTATCTTTGCAAGAACCAGTTTATAATGATGGCTCAGAAAGCATTTATGTTATGGACCAAGTAAAAGATAGTAAAAATACAGATGAAATGTGGACTGAAAAGATGGCAATTGAGGGGGCTTTGCAAAAGTTAAATGAGAAAGAAAGAGTTATAGTAATGAAAAGGTTTTTTGATGGAAGAACCCAAATGGAGGTGGCAGAGGAAATTGGTATTTCACAAGCACAGGTTTCACGACTAGAAAAAAGTGCAATTGTGCATATTAAAAGATTTTATAAGTAACATTTTTATAATATAGGAAATTTATTGAAAAAAATGTCATTTTATGGTATAAATAATTTGCAATGTTTTCTATAATAGAACAAAAGAGGCATGATTAAAATTTTATGACCTTTTTATGCCTCGTCTTTGTTCGTTGGCTAAAATTATTTTAGCAATTTCTAAGTAGAACGTATTTTTATTGTAAAGGTAAAAATCTTTGATTTTCCTATATAATAAAAAAGTTCTAGAAAACTAGAACTAAAAATCACCTAAGTGAAACCAATTTCTTGGTATTAAAGGTTAAACCTTATTTTAACTCATTGTGCTATTTTAGATAGTAATTAATAGCAAACTAAATATAACATGGAATGGAGGAAATGTCAAGTGAAAAATTATAGTATTCGGATTAGATATTGGAGTAGGATCAGTAGGGTGGTGTGTTACAGATAACGAAAGTAAAATATTAAAAAGAAACAATAAAAACATGTGGGGTTCAAGATTGTTTGAAGAAGCACGGAACAGCACTAGAAAGAAGAAATCATAGAGGTGCAAGGAGAAGATTAAATAGAAGAAAAGAAAGAATGAACATTTTACAAAGTTTAATAATTGATGACATAGAAAGAGAATACCCAAACTTTTTACCACTACTAAAAGAAAGTTCATTAGATTTTGAAGATAAAAAAATAGCTAGTTCAAGATTAAAAAGAAAACATAATCTTTTTGTTGAAGATAATTCATATACAGACATAGACTATTACAATAGATTCCCAACAATTTATCATTTGAGAAATTATTTAGTAAACACTACTGAAAAAGTTGACATTAGATTAGTATACTTGGCATTACATCATATCATAAAATATAGAGGAAATTTCTTATATGAGGGAGATTTTGCAGAAGATGTGGAACAAATAGAAGAAAGTTTAGAGCAAATTATTGAATTTCTAAATGATAAATATGAAATTACATTAAGCCAAAACAAAGAAGAAATAATAAAAATATTAAAACAAAAAAATTTATCCAAAGCAAATAAAAAAGAAAAGATAATTAATATGTTTGAATTTGAAAAAACAGAGAAATCAATTATTGTAAATTTAGTAAATGCATTTTTAGGGTACAGTACTGATTTAAATAAAATATTTGGTACAGACATTGAAAAATCCAAAATATCATTTACAACAGATATAGAAAATGAAGATGAAATTAAACAAACTTTACAAGAAAATTCAAATATATATGATTCAATGAGTAATATTTATAGTTGGTTTATATTGCAAGATATTTTAAAGGGAAATAATTATATATCTGTAGCCATGATTGAGAAATATGAGAAATACAAAAATGATTTAAAACAGCTAAAAAAAATATATAAAGATTATTTTCCAAGTGATTACTCAGAAATGTTTAGAAAAGAAGAAAGTAACAACTATGTAGCTTATAATGGAAAAAGTTCTAGAACAAAATATAAAAAATGTAATAAAGAAGAATTCTTTATAAAATTAAAGAAAAAAATCAATACCTTACCTGATGAATGTTCTCAAAAAGAATACATATTGAAACAACTAGAAGATAATAATTTTTTAGTAAAAATAAATGTGACAGACAATGGAGCAATTCCACATCAACTGCACCAAAAGGAATTAATTAAAATACTTGATAACCAATCAAAATATTATAAAACATTAGAAACAAATAAAGAAAAAATTATTGATTTGTTTTCATTTAGAATACCATATTATGTAGGACCTCTTACAAACAAAAATAGCAATTGGGCGTGGCTTATAAAAAATAAAGAAGAAAAAATAAGACCATGGAATTTTGAAGAGGTTATAAATATTGATGCAACTGCAGAGGAATTCATAAGAAGAATGACAAATAAATGTACTTATCTAATAAATGAAGATGTCATACCAAAACAATCAATTTTGTATTCAGAGTTTTGTGTTTTAAACGAACTAAATAACATTAGAATAGATAGACATCGCTTAGGTAAACATGAAAAAATGGATATTATAGAAAATCTTTTTAAGAAAAAGAAAAAGGTTACAGCTAAAACATTAAAATCGTATTATAAAATAAATGGTAAAGAAATAAAAAGCATAGAAGGACTTACAGATGGAGAAAATTTTGACTCAAATATGTCATCATATATTGATATGTGTAATTTATTAGGAAAAGTGGATGAAACTAATATAGATGAATGTGAAGAATTAATTTATTGGATTACAATATTTGAAGATAAAAAAATATTAAGAAGAAAAATAGAACAAAAATATAAAAATTTAACAAATGAACAAATAAATCAACTATGTAAAAGAAAATACACTGGATGGTCACGATTATCTAAAAAATTATTAGTAGAATTAAAAGCAAATGACAAAGACTCAATAATGGACAAGTTGAAAAAAACTAATATGAATTTCATGCAAATTATTAATGAAAAAAATTTCGGATTTGATAAACAAATAGAAAGCATGCTTCCTAAAAAAACAGGAAAAATATCATATAAAGATATTGAAGAAATACCAACATCTCCAGCAAATAAAAGGGCAATTTGGCAAACAATTTGTGTGGTTAAAGAAATTATAAAAATAATGAAATGTGAACCACAAAATATTTATATAGAATTTGCAAGGGCAGAAAATTACAAAAAAGAACTAACAAGTAAAAGAGCTAAAAAAATATTAGATAAATATGAACAAATAGAAAATCAAATAAATTATTTAAAAGACTATAATAACAATGTATATAAGGAATTAAAGAAACAACAAAATCAAAAAGAGCTAACAGAGAAAATGTACTTATATTATATACAAAATGGAAAATGCTTGTATAGTGGAGAAAAATTAGAATTAGACAATTTAAGTTTATATGAAGTAGACCATATAATACCAAGGTCATACATAAAAGATGATAGTCTTGATAATAAAGCATTAGTTTTAAAAAGAGAAAATCAAAGAAAAACCGATAATTTATTTTTAAGTGATGAAATTATAAATAATCAACAAATGTGGTGGAAAAGTTTACTTGATGTTGGTCTTATAACACCTAGTAAATATAATAAACTAATTAGAAGAAAGATGTTTGAAACAGAAGATGATAAAGAAAGATTTGTAAAGAGACAATTAGTAGAAACTAGACAAATAACAAAATATGTAACAAATTTATTAAAAAATTCATATACAAACACAGATATATTTGCTTTAAGAGCTGAACTGACACATGCTTTTAGAGAAAAATATAATTTATACAAAAATAGAAATGTAAATAATTATCATCATGCACAAGATGCATATATAATTTCTACGATTGGTAATACAATAAACAAAGAATGGCCAAGTTCAAAAGCAGAATTCAAATATGGTGAATTTGTAAAAAAATATATGCAAAGTAAGGATTTTAAAGAAAATAAATATGGAATGATTATTGGGTTTATTAACA
>CATLUC010000002.1:0-1960 GCA_950059165.1 uncultured Clostridium sp. | reverse complement strand
ATATAAAAAAAGTAATGAATTATAAAGATTGTTACATAAGTAGAATGTTACAAGAAGAAACAGGTGAATTTTATAAACAAACGCTGTATAGCCCCAAAAATAATCCAGTAATACCATTAAAATCAGATAAAGATGTTAGAAAATATGGTGGATATACAGGAGAAAATAAAGCATATTCAGTAATTTATGGATATAAAAATGAAAAAGGAAATATGGAATATGAATTAATAGGCATTCCAATTAAGGTAAAATATGATATTGAAGCAGGGAAAAATTCATTAGAAGAATATATACGAGAGAGGGATTTAAAAGACAAGAATATTAGTGATTTTAAAATTATAAGAAATAGAATATTAAAAAATCAAGAGTATCTAGATGAAAATAATGAACAAATGAGATTCTGTAGTGATAGCGAATTTCGAACATCAAAGGAACTAATAATGAATAATGAAATGCAAGAATTAATATACATAATGAACAATGATAAGAAAGTAACAGATAAACAAAGAAACAAGTTGAATGAAAAATATAGTTGGATGTTTATGTACTTAATAGATAAAATACATAATGAGTATAAAGTATTTTCAAGCATATATGACAAATTAATTGATAAAATTGAAGAATTTAATGATTTATCAGACAAAGAAAAGATAGTAACAATTAATGGTTTAATAGATTTAATGGAAACAGGACAAGGAAATTTAAAAAATATGGGATTAAGTGATAGAGCAGGAAGAAAATCAAATCAAAAATTTAATACTAAAAGATTATTAAAAATGACATTTATTGATAAATCTATAACTGGAATGTATGAAAGAAGGTTTAAAATAGATGGGATGGAGAACTGTAATTGTAAGTAGTTATAAAAACGATTATTTAATAATAAGAAGTGATAGCTTAAAAATGATTCATTTATCAGAAATTAATATGATAATAATTGAAAATGGTATGGTTTCTATAACGTCATATTTAATAAGTGAATTAGCAAATAAAAAAATCAAAGTCATATTTTGTGATGAAAAACATAATCCATCATGTGAAATAATGCCATATTATGGTTCATTTAATACCAGTAAAAAGATTTTAAATCAAACTAAATGGGAGCAGAGAAAAAAAGATGAAGCTTGGAAGCAGATTGTAAAATATAAGATATATAATCAAGCAATGTTGCTTAAAAAGTTAGAAATAGAAGAATATAAAAAACTATTAGAATTTGAAGAACAAGTTGAGAGTGGAGATAAAACTAATAGAGAAGGACATGCTGCCAAGGTATATTTTAATTTGTTATTTGGTAAAGAGTTTATTAGAGGGAGGGAAGACAATACAAATATATCACTAGATTATGGATATTCCATTTTGTTGTCTATTTTGAATAGGAATATAGTAAGCAAAGGATATATAACACCATTAGGAATAAATCACAAAAACGAATTCAACCAATTCAATTTATCATCTGATTTAATGGAAATTTATAGACCACTAGTTGATGAAATAGTGTATAATAATAGGGAATTAGCATTTGACAAAGAATTTAAATATAAGTTGATTGATTTATATAATAAAGTAATTATAATTAATAAGAAAGAACAATATTTATCAAATGCTATCCCAATATTTATAACAAGTGTGTTTGATTTTTTAGAAAATAATAAAGAAAGTAAAATATTAAATTATGAGTTTTAGATTTATGAGAATTATAGTATTTTTTGATTTACCAACAGAAACGGTAAAAGATAGGAAAATGTATTCAAAGTTTAGAAAATTGTTAATAAATGATGGTTTTATAATGCTACAAGAATCTGTATATTCAAAATTAGCACTTAATTCATCAATAGCAAATTCTATAAGAGAGAAAATACATAAAAATAAGCCACCTAAAGGAATTGTTCAAATGCTTACAATAACAGAAAAGCAATATAATAGTATAGAGTATGTTGTTGGAGAAAAAAATAATGAAATT
>CATLUC010000001.1:10487-53707 GCA_950059165.1 uncultured Clostridium sp. | reverse complement strand
TTCAATATTAGTTAATTTTTTAAAAATACTCATAGAAAATTTAATTACAATACTTAAATAGCAAGCAAAAGCTAAAATCCATATTAGTAAAAAGATAGACTCTAATCTTTGAAAAAAGCTACCAAATTCTATATAACGTGTAGCATTATATAATGGTGTAATTTCATTTGTATCAATAAAAAATGAAAACATAAATAATAAAGTTGCAACACACAAAATTAAATATATGCTAGACAAACCAATAGAAATTAAAGAAACTTTTTTTAGCTTTTCAGGTTCTTTCATATAGGGTGGTAAAAAATATAAAAATGCAACACCACCAAAAGAAGCTATATTCCCAAGACCTAAAACGAAAGTATCAAACAAACCATCTCCAAAAATAGGAAAAATCCTTTCAGGAGAAAACTTATTCATATTAGCAAAAAATAGGAATATCATACTAGCCAAAACAAGTGGCAAAATCAATAAGTTAGTTTTCAAAGAAGCATTAAAATCAAGACGATTTGCAACACAAACAGCAATTACAAACATAGCAATAATAAAAAGCAAATTAGTCATAGGGTAATAAATAATTTTAAGGCTTTCACAAAAGTTCCTAAGAAGAATACTAGAGCTAAATAAGAAATAAAAAATAAAAGTTATACCTACAATAATTTTAAAAACCTTACCACCTAAAAATTCGGACACATCAATAATATCTGAGCCAGGAAATTTTTTAAATAATTTAGAAATTAAGTAAGCAAAAAGAATAACTAAAATGCTTACAAATATCAAATTAATCAAGCTTGCAGACTTAGTGGAAACTAAAATTTCTCTTGGAAGAGAAGAAATAGTATGTGTTACAACAATTGTAAGAACTAGCATAATAGCTTCAAATGTTCCTATCTTTGATTTTGTCATAAAATAGCTCCTTTCAAAAAGATAATTGTTTAAAGCCTATATTAAGGCTTTCCGTTTGGTATTATATTTCCATTTCATAGAATATTTTTCTTGGTCATGTTCACGTTTAGAAGCGATAAATGAAGGTCTATCTTCTCTTTTCCAAATAGGAGGAAGTAAGTAGCCATTTCCATTTGAGTTTTGCACAGGGGCAAAAGGAGTTGTATAAGAAACGCCAAAAGACCTCAAACTACAAATTAGACTAACATATACAAACAAACCTAAGGCGATACCTAAAAATCCTGCCATAAAGCCAAGTAGAACAAAACCAAATCGGAAATATCTTAGGTGAAAACCAAAAGAAAAATCTGGAATAGCAAAAGAAGAAATACCAGTAATAGCAACAACAATAATCAAAATTGGGCTTACAATACCAGCACTAACTGCAGCTTGCCCTAAAACCAAAGCACCAACAATACCAATCGTAGGTCCAATAGCAGAAGGAACACGAAGACCAGCTTCACGGATAAGCTCAAAAGAAATTTCCATAAGTAAAATCTCTAAAATGATAGGAAATGGAACATTTTCTCGAGAAGCTAAAATGGAGTACAAAAGTCCAGTTGGCAGTATTTCTTGATGAAAACTTGTAATTGCAACATATAAACCAGGTAAAAGTAAAGTAATAAAAGCAGCTAAAAAACGTAAACTCCTTAAAAAATTAGCAAAATTAACTTTCAAATTAGTATCTTCAGGCGAAGTCAAAAAATCCACTAAAATAGATGGCATAATTACACCATATGGAGTACCATTTACAATAACTATGACACGACCTCTAAGCAAATATTTAGCAGCTTTATCAGGTCTTTCAGTAGAAATAGTTTGAGGAACACCTAAAGCATTAGAATCTACTAATAATTGTTCTAATTCTCCAGCTGAAAGTAAAGAATCAATTTCTAAATTATTTAGCCTATATTTTACTTCATTAACTAAATCAGAATTTGTAATATTCTTCAAATAACAAACAGCACATTTTGTCTTAGTGATTTTTCCAACTTCTAAGTTTTCAATAATTAAATTTTCATTATTAACAATTCTTCTAATCAAAGAAGTGTTAGTTCTTATATTTTCTACAAAAGCTTCATGAGGACCTTTAATAACAATTTCATTATTAGGTTTGTCAACACTTCTTTGTTTAAAACCTTTTACCTCAATGTCAAAAGCCAAATTTAAAGTATCTACAAACAAAGCACAATTGCCGAGAATTAATACCGTTTCGCAACTTCATCAAAATCTTTTACTTCTTTTACAGCATTTTGAGGCATTAAACAACCAATCAAATAATTGGATAAATCAAATTTTTTAACTTTCCTAACAGTAATATTATTTGCAACAGCTTCTGAAATTACTTTACTTTGGCCACCATCATATAAATTACTCTTATTTCTTAACATAAGTGGTTCTAAAATAAATTTATCCATAATTTCAGAATCTACCATACCATCAATATAAACTAAAAATGCATTATATTGTTTCCCTCTAGCATTTATAGTGAATTCTCTTAAAATGATATCACTGTTAATAAGTAAATTATATTTAATTTTCATATATTCCATATTTACACTAAGACTAGGAAAAACATTTACCTTTTCTTGCTGATTTGGTAAAGGCTCCTTTGCTCCTTTTGTAATAGGTCCATCTTCAGGTAAACTGAAATCATAGTCTACTGGTGGAGTATAGCCAAATATTGAATTAAATAAATTTTTGAAATCCATAATTTTCTCCTAAAACGTTTTGTTCTTAGTATTTCAAAAATAATGTAAAATATACTAGTTTTTTACAAAAAAAAATGCTATAATAAAAGAGAATAACTTATTACCAAACAGGTTATATTTCGTTGCAAAATTAAAAAGTGTTAGGTATTAAAAAGAGAACAAAGGAGAACAATTATGAAAAGCAAATTAGCAACAATTATAATGTTAATTGTAATGTTCCTAATAATTGGAGTATTCGGAGTATTTGGTTTTATATTATGGGAAGAATGCATTAAAATTGAAACTTCATCAGAGCCACAAGACATCAAAACAGTAATATCAGAAAACAAAAACACAATAGACAAAGACATCAAAACACCACAAATTTTGGATAATCCATTTGATGAAATACAAGGTACAAAAAGAGAAGAAACCGAAGAAATAGACTATTCCAACATAACAATAAACAAATATTTCTATAACCAATTAGAAGAATATTCAAAAACAATATACAAAGCATTTGAAACAAACAAAGAAAACATGAAAACAGGGACACACAAAGTAGAACTAGGAACATCATTTACAGAACTATTAAATGAAGAAAATGGGCAAGAGCAATTAGGAAAATACTATCAATCTGCAATTGAAGCATATACATATGATAATCCAGACGTATTTTACTTAAGCCCTAATAAAATGTACTTAAATATCGAAACAACAACAAAAGGGAAAAAAACAACCTATAATGTATATATAAATAATGGAAACCAACCAAACTATTTAATAGATGAATTCACATCAAAGGAACAAATAGACAAAGCAATTAACAAAATCGAAAAAGTAAAAAACTACATTTTACAAAACCGAAAATCAACCACTTATGATAACATAAAAATGGTACATGACTATCTAATAGAAAATATAGAATATGAAACATCAATTTCAAAAGAAAATATTTATAATATCTATGGAGCAATGATTAATGGAGAGGCAGTATGTGAAGGATATGCTAGAAGCTTTAAATATTTAATGGATTCTTTAGGAATACCATGTACACTAGTAATAGGAAAAGGAACAAATTCAGAAGGAAAAACAGAAAATCATGCATGGAACTATGTATATCTAGACAATTCTTGGTATGCAATGGATTGTACCTGGGATGACCCAGTATCTAGAAATGGTGAAGTTAGTAGAAGTGCAAGATACAAATACTTCTTAAAAGGATCTAGTGATATGTTAAATGACCATGTACCAAGTGGTCAATTTACAGAAGGAGGAAAAACATTTAGCTATCCACCACTTAGCACACAAAATTATGAATAAAATAAAGGAGAATATTTATGCCTAAAAAAATAAATTTAATACTAAGACAATTTATATCTGAAATATCTGAAATATTAGGAGATAGATTAAAAAAAGTAATATTATACGGATCATATGCAAGACGGAGATTATCAGAAAAACTCAGATATTGATTTAATGATATTAACAGATTTAAATGATGATGAATTAATAGAATATAGAATGAAAATAAGGGAGTTAGCATGTGATTTTGAACTAGATAATGATATTATTATATCTCCATTGGTCAAAAATATAAAAAAATATAATAATAGGATTGACATTATTCCTTTTTATAGTAATGTTCAAAAAGAAGGAGTTGTTTTACATGGATGAAGATATAACAATAAATGGATTTGCAAAATATAGGCTAGAAAGAGCAAAGCAAGATTTATCAGATGCTGAATTTAATTATAAAAATCATAGATACTTAAATGCTAACAATAGAGCATATTATGCTATATTTCATGCTATTAAAGCAGTACTAGCATTAGAAAGAGTTGACTTTAAACGACATAAAGATGTTTTGGCTTATTTTAACCAACATTATATAAAAACAGAGATATTTCCTAAAAGCATAAGTAAAAAAATAAGTCAAGCGAATAAAGTTAGAGAAGATAGTGATTATGATGATGAATTTATTCCAACAGACGAAGAAACAGAAATACAAATTGAAACAGCTAAAGAATTAATAAATCTAGTAGAAGATTATTTAAACAAATAACAAATGAAAAACGAAGATTAAAAAAATCTTCGTTTTTTGAAACTTTTACAAAAAGATAAATATCTATATAAGTAAAAGAAATTTATTACCTAACAGTTTATATTTCATAAATGTGGGCAAAATATAAAAATTATCAAAAGCTTTCGGTCAAGCTAATTTTAGCATAACTTCTAAATTGATTTTATGGCACCCTTTCACGACAAGCGCGAACATTTTCCATAAAATCAATTAAGAAGTTCTAGCAAAAATTACTTTCCATTCGCTTTTTTCTAATTTTTATATTTTGCTTACATAATTACAAAAAAGTGATAGGTAGTAAAAAAATAAAAGAAAAGGGGGAGAAGATGGAAGAACTAGTAGAAAAAGCAAAAAATGGGGACAAAGAAGCATTCACAAACCTAATATTAGAAAATCAAATAAAACTATACAAAATAGCAAAAGCAAGACTAAAAAATGAAGCAGACATAGAAGATGTAGTTCAAGAAACAATGCTAATTTTATATACGAAACTATCAAAATTAAAAGATAATGCAAAATTTGAAATTTGGTTATATAAAATATTAATAAACCAGTGCAATAAAAAATATAGAAAAAACAGAATAAATTTGCTTTCATTAGAAACAATAGAAAATCAAAAAACATATAGTAGTGAAGAAAAAATAGAGGACAAGCTAGATTATGAAAAAATATTAGATATGTTTCCTAGCAAAGACAAAATAATTCTTTTACTATATTATAGTAATGGTTATACAACAAAACAAATTGCTAAAATTTTAAACAAAAATGAAAACACAGTAAAAACAAAATTAAGGAGAATGAAACAAAAAATAAAAGAAAATTACAACTTTTACAATTAAATAAATATAATGAAATTTATATATAAAAAATTATTTAAAAGGAGAAAACTAATGGAAAGTTTAGATAAAAACTTAAAAAATATTTTTAAAAAAGATATAAATGTGCCTGAGCAATTAACAAAAACCATACAAAAAACAATAAGTCAAAAAGAAAAAAACAAGAAAAAAAATATTTATTACACTATAAGAAATGTTGCAGTAGCAATGGCAGTAATTGCCATTATAGGTATGGCAACACCTAGCATATATGCAAAAATAAAATGGAATATAGAATATAAAGAATTTGAAAACAGACCAGTAGAATATGGAATGGCAAGTATCAAAAAAGCAATAGAAAATGGATATGAAAAAAACATAGATATGGAATATATATATCATGACAATATAGGTATAAAGCTCAATTCCATGATGATAACAGACGATTTCTTTAGTATGGATGTTGATTTTAGTTTCCCAAAGGAAACAGTTATAAATACAGAAACTTTTAATTATGGATATGCCATATATGACGAAAACAAAAATGTATATGGAGTATGTGAAGGTGGAAATTTTGATTTAAAAGAAATGACAAAAGGAAAAGGGTATTGGAAAAAGCTATATAAAGAAGAAAATATAAAATATGATAAAAAAGAAAAATTTCCTAATGCAATAGTAAAATTCCCAGGAGTAGCAACAGTTACAACATCAAAAGAAGGAAATGTTATAACAACTTTAAGTATGTCAACACCAGAAAAATTTCCTCAAAGTAAAAAACTATATATAAGAATTTTTAACGTTGGATACACAATGAACCAATATAATGAAGAAAACCCTAGTTTATCAGTGTCAGAGCAATTCGATTTAACAAATGCAGAATGGAAACTAGAAATAGAAGTACCAGAAGATTTCTATAAAAGAGAAAGTGTTGAACTAAAAATGGCACAAAATGTAGAAGGTTTTGAACTAGAAAAACTAACAGTAACCCAAACAGGTACAAACATAATATTTAAAATGAATGGATTTATTGATTTAGTAATGTCAGGAAAAGACATAGATAAAGATGAATTTGAGAAAAAAATGGATGAGGCACTTTATATAACAAATGAAGAGGGCAAAAGATATAGTTACACAAAAAATGAAAATGGAACATATAAGAATGGCACATATAAAGCTAAATTTGACTTAAATAAAAATGATTTAGACCAAAAGTTATATTTGAATTTTAAAATGAATGACAAGCAATATAAAATAGAACTATTGAAATAAACTGCAAGAGCAACACTATCAGACAAACTAATGATGTTAGGAATAGATATCAATCAAGATGGAATATATAAAATTGAAAAGGGAAGTAGAATTATTAAAGATTTTGAATTATCAGCATTCTCAGTTGTTTTTAATGTTTCAGAAGCAAAACTATTAGAAGAATTCAGAAAAAAACTGTTAAAATAGAAATATTTTTAAAAGAAACAGGGTCTAAACATAAAATATATGTTAGACCCTATTTGACATAAAAATGTCGCAAAAGAAACGGCCTTAGAAACGACATTATAAAATAATGCAAATCAAACCACCACTACCCTCATTTACAATACGTTCTAGTGTTTCTTGTAGTTTCATTTGAGCATCTTCTGGCATTTTAGAAAGTTTAGTTTGTAAGCCTTCATTTACCAACTCATGCAAACTTTTTCCAAAAATATTAGACTTCCAAATTTCCTTTGGATTACTTTCAAATTCAGAAAGCAAGTAATTTACTAATTCTTCTGACTGTTTTTCAGACCCAACAATTGGAGATACTTCAGTTTCTACACAAGT
This sequence comes from uncultured Clostridium sp., assembly GCA_950059165.1. GTDB lineage: Bacteria > Bacillota > Clostridia > TANB77 > CAG-508 > CAG-269. The sequence continues at coordinate 46,361 of CATLUC010000001.1, read as the reverse complement.
TTTAATTAGGTGAATTGATGGAGCTTTTGCCTTTAATTTAACACCAAACCTAGAACCTTGCTTAATCATTTCAGGTTCTTCTAACTCTAAATCTTCAATACTAGGAGTTACAATTCCATAACCCTTAGCATCTACTTCCTCTAGTGCATAAGCAATTCGGTCAAACTTCTTCTTTGTTTTAGACAAATTAGAAATAATGCTAAATAAATCACCTTCATTAGAAACCTCAACATTTGTAATCTCAGAAAGCACTTGGTAAAACAATTCTTCTTTTAATGTAATTTCAATATTTACACTTCCATCACCTAGTCTAATATCAGCAATAGAAGTTCTTGAAATGATTTGTGTTTGCTTAATTTTTTGAACACAATGTGAAACATCTTTTAAAACCCTAACATCTGAGAAGGCATCTTTAATTTCTTGGAATAATTCTGCCTTTAAAGGATGTTCAAAATCTAAGCCATCAATCCAACGAGGAAATTTGATGCAAATTTGATTAGCAGGAAATTCATATAATACTTTAGAAAACATATTATTAATATCATCTAAACTTAAATATTCACAATTAATAGGCATTACAGTAGTATTATACTTTTCGCTTAATTTATCAGCCAATTCCTTTGTATAACTAGAGTTTGGGTCATCAGAATTTAAAAGAATAATAAAAGGTTTATTCAAAGCTTTTAATTCATTAACAACTCTTTCTTCTGCTTGGATATAATCTTCCCTTGGAATATCTGTAACAGACCCATCTGTTGTTACCAAAATACCAATAGTAGAATGTTCATCAATAACCTTTTTAGTTCCAATCTCTGCAGCCTTTTCAAAAGGAATTTCCTCTTCAGACCAAGGTGTTTTAACCATTCTTGGCATATCATCTTCTAAATAACCAATAGCATTATCAACTAAATAGCCAACACAATCAACAAGCCTTGTCTTAAACTTTAAGTTATTATCTAATGTAATTTCAATTGCTTCATTAGGAATAAACTTAGGCTCAGTTGTCATTATAGTTTTTCCACCAGCACTTTGAGGAAGTTCATCTTTCGCCCTTTCTTTTTTATATTCATTGTCAATATTTGGGATAACTAACAAATCCATAAACCTTTTTATAAATGTAGATTTACCAGTTCTTACAGGTCCTACAACTCCCACATAGATGTCACCATCTGTTCTTTTTGCGATGTCTTCATATAATCTAGTATTTTCCATTATATACCTCCTTGTTTGTTACAATTACTTTAGTTAATATATATGGGACATTTATTTGGAATATGACAAGTTTTTTTAAAGAAAAATCAAAAAACTTGCTAAATAAAAGCAAATATGATAAAATCGCATATAATATAGTAAAAATTTAAGCAAAACATTAAAACTATGAGCACCCTAGGGAAGGAATGAGATAAAAAATGGATAGAACACAAAACACAATAGAGCTACTAAAGACATATAACCAAGAACACATAATAAAACTACTAAACAAATTAGAAGGAAAAGAAAAAGAAAACCTAATAGAGCAAATAGAAAAAATAGACTTTCATCAAATAATGGAACTATATGACAACACAAAAAAAGAAATAGAAATCAAGCAAAACAAAATAGAAAACATAGCATACTTAGACAAAGCAAAACTAACAAAACAGCAAAAAGAAGAATTTGACAATTTAGGAGAAGAGCTAATTAGAAAAGGCGAATATGCAGTAGTCACAATGGCAGGAGGGCAAGGAAGTAGGCTAGGGCACAATGGACCCAAAGGAACATTCAAACTAGATGTATATGGAAAAGGAAAATACTTATTTGAAATATTAGCAGAAAACTTAAAAGAAGCCAACAAAAAATATAATGTAACAATACCATGGTACATAATGACAAGCAAAGAAAACCATGACGAAACACAAGCTTTTTTAGAAAAGCACAACTATTTTGGATATGACAAAAACAATGTAATAATATTTACACAAAGCGAATTACCAGTAGTAGACACAAATGGAAAACTACTAATAAATAAAGAAAGAAAAATAAAAGAAGCATCTGACGGAAATGGTGGAACATATTCTTCATTAAGAAGAAGTGGATGTTTAGCAAACATGAAAGAAAGAGGCATAAAATGGGTATTTATTGGAGGAGTAGACAATGTCCTTCTAAAAATGGCAGATGTAACATTACTTGGAATGGCAATACAAAAGAAAGTCCAAATAGCCTCAAAATCAGTAGTAAAAGCAAATCCACATGAAAGAGTAGGAGCATTTTGCAAAATGAATGGGCACCCAAAAGTAATAGAATATGCAGAACTACCAGAAAAAATGGCAGAAGAAATAGACGAAAACGGAGAACTAAAATATGGAGAATCACACATCATGTGTAACCTATACACAATAGAAGCCATAGAAAAAATTAGCAAAGAACACCTAATGTACCACAGTGCATTTAAGAAAAGTTCATACATAGACGAAAACGAAAAAGAAATAATACCACAAGAGCCAAACTCATACAAATTCGAATCATTTATCTTTGATGCATTTGAGTTCTTTGATGACATTGCAATATTAAGAGGCAAAAGAGAAGACGACTTTGCCCCAGTAAAAAACAAAGATGGAGTAGACAGCCCAAAAACAGCAAAAGAACTATATGAGAAATATTGGAAAAATGTCGTATAGGTGCAATTGGGGACGTTTCCTTTTTCACATTTTTGTGAAATTTGGGACACATCTTAGGTTAAAAATTTGGGACATTTTAAAATTTCAAAAAATTTTAAAATGTCCCATTTAAAGATATGTGTAATGTTAAAAAATATAAATTAATATAATACTAATGCGTTATTTCATCATTGCCTTGTTGTGTTTGTCTACGTTTTTCATGTTTTAATAAAGTTTCATATTCACGCTTTAAATTATTATATTTTTCACAAATAGTATCAAATTCATTTGGGGTAGCTGTTTGGATTTGCTTTCGTAGTAATTCCATTTCATATTTTACTACATCACTTGTTCTAGGAGTAGAAACTGTACTGAGATACTTTTCAAGATGTTTTATTCGAGCAGAAGCATTTTCCTCTAAATTAGTTTTACCTGTATAAGGGTTTTTACCCATCATAATATCTCGATTAGCACGTATGTGGTCTGATAGAGTTCCATGTGCTTCCAAATCCCAAATTCCTTTTAAAGTTTTAAAAAATCCACCCATATTGAATTCACCTCCGTTTAAGTAATATACTGTAAATATATTTACAGTATAGCATAAAAATAGAAACATGTCAATTTTATGTAAAGATCACAAATATGTAGAAACAAAATAAAAACAATATTTCAAAGAATAGTAGCTAAAAGAAATGAATAAAAATCCAAGTTGATTTCAATTAAGAAATCATGACATGACTTTTATAATTTTTTAAATTTTACTAAATAAGTAGTCAAAGCTTAAAAAGTGTGATAAAATCAAAAAAAGTTTAAAGGAGGAGTAAATAAAAAATGGAAGAATGTAAAGTTTGTAATTTATATAATTTAGAAGAAACAATTGCCAAAGAATTACTAGAAACTGTAACTTACCCATGGGAAGCATTAGAAAAAATAGGAGAATATATAATAAAAATAGGAAACACATTAGACACTGAAAAATACGAAAAAAAAGGAGAAGATATATGGATTGCAAAAAATGCAGAAGTGATGCCAACAGCATATATTAAAGGACCAGCAATAATCGGGGAAAATGCACAAGTGAGGCATTGTGCATTCATTCGTGGAAAAGCGATTATAGGAGATGGAGCAGTTGTTGGAAATTCTACAGAGTTAAAAAATGTAATACTATTTAATAAAGTGCAAGTGCCACATTATAACTATGTAGGAGATTCCATTTTAGGCTATAAAGCACACATGGGAGCAGGTTCAATAACTTCTAACGTAAAATCAGATAAAAAACTAATAGTAATTAAAAATGGTCAAAACAAAATAGAAACAGGAATTAAAAAAATTGGAGCAATGCTTGGAGATGAAGTAGAAGTAGGGTGTGGGAGTGTATTAAATCCAGGAACAATAGTTGGAAAAAATACAAATATCTATCCATTATCTTCTGTAAGAGGTGTTATACCACAAAAAAGTATTTATAAAAATAAAAATGAAATAGTACAGAAGTATTAGTTATTATATTTTTCATTAAACTTTAGAGAAAAAAGAAAATAAAAGAACCAAACGGAAATTAAGTACAAATAAGTACACCGTTTGGCTTTTTTAATACCTAACAATAATTAAATATTAAAAAACAAAAAATTACTACATAGATTGATTTCCAGGAATAAAGTAATCAACTACACCATAAATTAGAGCACCAATAATTGCAGCAATCCAAGAAATAGAATATCCTGCTACAAAAAATTGTGTCACATATAAAACAATAGCTGCTAATGCGAAACCTACAAATCCTTTACCAAATGGACTAGCATGTAAACCAGTAAATTTGATAATTAAATAATCCATAACTGTTAGGACGACAGCAGCAATTGCTAAGGTCCAAAAACTATTAATAGTAAAGCCTGGAGTAAAAAATGCAGTAATAGCCAATACAACAGCTGATGCAATAAATCTACCTATCATTTGCCATGCAGTAGAAGCACCACCTTTGGCTTGATTTCCTTGAGCTTCTTGCATAAGTCTAACCTCCTTAGATTAAAATTCTTAATGTAAAAATTTCAAAGGTTCTAAAATTATTATTCTCAAAAAAAAAATATTTATTCAAAAAAATGCGTATAAAAAAGTTAAAATTTGTAAAAAATAAATCTGATTGAAAAATAGTGTAATAAAAAATTACTACATCACTAAAAAATATCAAAGCTTAAAGTAGCGATATAAAAGTATGAACAAAAAAAGTAGGTGTTTAAATGTTAATTACATTTTTTAGAGCAATAATCTTATATATTATTGTATTAATTGTAATGAGACTTATGGGAAAAAGAGAGATAGGGCAATTGCAACCATTTGAATTAGCAATTTCAATTATGATTGCAGACTTAGCATCAATTCCAATGACAGAAATTGGAATACCAATATCAAATGGAATTATTCCTATATTAGGACTATTAGTAATGCACCTAATAATTTCAATTATAAACATGAAAAGTCTAAAAGCAAGAGAAGTAATCTGTGGCAAGCCTACAATTCTAATATATAGAGGAAAAATCGATGAAAAAGCATTAAAAAAAGAAAGATTTACAATAAATGAACTAGAAGAAAGGCTAAGGGGCAACAATGTAGTCAATCTAGGAGATGTAGAATATGCAATTTTAGAAACAAGTGGACAAGTAACAGTAATACAAAAACCAGAAAAAAGAACTACAATTCCAGAGGACTTCCAAATACAGCCAGAATATGAAGGAATACCATATGACCTAGTAGTAGATGGAAAAGTTATGGAAAAAAATTTGAAGATACTTGGTAAAAACTATGCTTGGTTAAAAAAACAAGTGGAAAAATTTAAAATGAGGCCAGAAGAAGCCTTAGTAGTAACAATAGATGGAAAAGGTCAAATCTTTTGCCAAAAAAAACAATGATGATTTTGGGGACGGAGGAAAAAATACATCATAAATACAATTAAAATTGTTAGAAATATATATTATTTTTTTCATACCTTGTGTGTCGCAACCTTAGAAAGAAAAAATTGTAATACACATTATATGTTAATGTGAAATTTACTAACAATTTTTTCTAAAGTAGGTTGCTCCAATCGCACTCGCCAAAAGGCTCGTTTGGTCGCTTACGCGGTATTGCAAAAATAATATATATTTCTAACAAAGTAGAAAAGTTTTTATAATGATGTATTTTTGCCCGTTCCAAAATACATCTTAAAATAGGAGAAAAGTTATGTTAAAAGAAACAATTATATGTATTGTAATTGTGATTGCTATTATTTTTGGAAATAGCACAACACAAAAATACACAAAAGACTCTGTAAGTGAGCTATCAAGTGGACTTATGGAGCTTAGAGAAGATATAACAAATCAAGATGTAGAAAACGATAAAGCAAAAAGAAAAATGGAAGAAGTTTATAGTATGTGGGAAAAAAGGCATGACAAACTAGCCTATTTTATTGAACATGATGAATTAGAAAAAGTTGAAACAGATTTAGTATCAATAAAAAGTTATATTGAAACTGAAGAATATGAACAAGCAGTAGGAGAACTAGATAAAGGAGTTTTTGTACTAAAACATATAGAAGATAAATATGCATTTAATTTGCAAAATATTTTTTAAATTCTACTTTACTTTTTTTAATAACTAATATAAAATAGCATTAGAAATAACTTTAGAAAATCAATGGAGGAAACAAATGAAAAACAAAAATGAATTAAACTACAAAGACTTAAAAATGACCTGTGATGAGGGCTTATTTAAGTTTGAAACAACTGAAGAATTAGAACCAATTTCTTCTGGAATTGGTCAAGACAGAGGCATCAAAGCCTTAGAATTTGGATTACAAGTAGATGTAAAAGGATATAATCTATATTTAGAAGGACCAAGTGGTGTTGGGAAAACAATGTACACCAAAAATTACTTAGACAGAATAGCAACAAAGAAAAAAGTTCCATCAGATTGGTGTTATATCTATAACTTCAATAACCCAAATGAACCAATTGCAGTAGAATTAACAGCAGGTCAAGGAAAAGAATTCAAAGAATCTATGGATGGATTTATCAAAGAAATCAGAAAAGACATCAAAAAAACTTTTAATAATGATGACTTTGAAAAAGAAAAAGCTTTAATAAAGCAAGAATATGAAGTTAAACGTTCAGCATTATTAGATAAACTAAACCAAAATGCCTCAAGATACAACTTTCAAGTAAAAGCTGCACAAAATGGTATTTACATGATGCCAGTAGTAGATGGAAAAGCAGTTGAAGAAGAAGAATTTAACAAATTAGACGAAACTATTAAACAAGAATATGAAGAAAAATCAATAGTAGTACAAGAACAAATAATGGATGCTATTAACCAAATCAAAGAAATTGAACGTCAATCTGACAAGAAAATTTCTGAATGGCAATCTAATGTTGCCTTGCTTACAGTAAATGCACACATAAACTTCTTAAAATCAAAATATAAGAGAAATAAAAAAATAAATCAATTTTTAAATGACGTAAAACAAGATGTTTTAAAAAACATACCAACATTTTTAGAAGACGAAACAGCAAACCAACAAAATGGACAACCACAAGGACCAAATATGAAAAAGCCTGACCCATGTTTAAACTATCGTGTCAATTTATTTATTGACAATTCAAATTGTGAGGGTGCACCTGTTGTTATGGACTCCAATTACTCATACCATAATATATTTGGTTCATTAGAATACGAAAATTATTATGGAGCATTAAAAACAGACCATACAATGTTAAAACCAGGACTTATGCAAAAAGCAAATGGTGGATACATAATTTTCCAAGCAAAAGACTTGTTAGCAAACAGTATGTGTTATGAAGCATTAAAAAAAGCATTAAGAGTAAAAGAACTAAGCATCGAAAACACAGCAGACCAACGTTCATCAATGGTAATGATTTCATTAAAACCTGAGCCAATTCCATTAAACTTAAAAGTTATCTTAATCGGAAGTGCAAATATATATCAAACCTTATTAGCAATGGATTCAGACTTTAAAAAATTATTTAAAATAAAAGTAGAATTTGAAGATGATGCTTTAATAAACCAAGAAAATCTTTACAAATTATCTCAAATTGTACATGGATTTTGTGAACATGAAGAATTGCCACATCTTGACAAATCAGGAATGGCACGTTTAGTTGAATATGCTTCAAAATTAGCAGGAAGCCATAAAAAAGTATCAACACGTTTTGATGACCTAACACAAGTAGTAGGTGAAGCTGCAACATGGGCAAAAATGTCTAAATCAAAAGTTGTAACAAGCAAATTTATAGATAAAGCACTAGAAGAGAGAATAGAACGTGTAAAAAAATATGATAGCAAATATTTAGAAATGATAAAAGAGCAATCACTTTTAATAAACACAACTGGCTTTGAAGTAGGGCAATTAAATGGTTTAACAGTCTTAACAATAGGAGATTACTCATTTGGAAAACCTGTAAAAATCACTGCAAACACATATACAGGAAAAAACGGAGTAATAAACATAGAAAGAGAAGTAGAAATCTCAGGAACATCACATTCAAAAGGTATTTTAATACTAACAGGTTATTTAGGCGAAATGTTTGCCCAAGATATACCATTATGCTTAACAGCAAGCATATGCTTTGAACAGCTATACAATGGAGTTGATGGAGATAGTGCTTCAAGTACAGAATTATATGGATTACTATCTAGCCTATCAGGAATACCAATAAACCAATCAATTGCAGTAACAGGCTCAGTAAACCAAAAAGGACAAATACAGCCAATAGGTGGAGTAAACGAAAAAATAGAAGGATTTTTCCAAATATGCAAAATAAGAGGCTTAGACGGTTCACAAGGGGTTATGATACCAATCCAAAACGTAAACAACTTACAACTATCAGACGAAATAATAGAAGCAGTAAAAAACAAACAGTTCCACATATATGCTGTAAGCACAATAGAAGAGGGAATAGAAGTACTAACAGGAGTACCAGCAGGGAAAAAAGACAAAGATGGTCACTTCCCAGCAGGAACAGTAAACCATTTAGTCTACGAAAAACTAAAAAAATATGCAAAAATTCAAAATGTGAAATAGGAGCAATTGGAGACGTTTCCATGTGACATTGGGGACGTTTCCTTTTTCACATTTTTGTGAAATTTGGGACACATCTTTGTATACAAAGTTATAAACTAGTAAAGGGAGAAATATAAATGCAAGAATTTAGCGATTACTTTTATAATCAATATTTGCTAATCTTGCTTGTTTGCACAAATCTTTTGTCTGTATTTTATATTGTTTTCCATCTTTTATTGTATAAGTGCCACATTGTCTAAACTCAAAACTAACATTCTTTCTTATACATTGTTCTCTAATATCTAGTGCCCAGTCATAATTAAAAATTCTAGCATTTATATCAGATTCTCCACCAACAACAACCAATTCAATATTATCAAGATATTTTTCAATATCTATTTTTTCTAATAAGGGCTGTGCTGTTATACATTTATGTTTTATTGGTAAACTTTTAAAAATCCCTAATTTATAATCAGCATTTTTTTGATTTTCAATAGTACAACATACAACAACATTATCATATCCATCATTCCAGTCATTTGGAATACATTTCATAAACCTATCAATTCTTTTAGTTAGAAACAGAAAAGTACAGTCTTGCCTTTGTTTAATCATTTCCCAACATTCATTTCTCCACTCGTCTGCTTCTTCAATAAGAAAATCTGTAGAAAAGCATAAATAAACAATTCTAGATTTCATTTTATAATTGCCATTTTTTAATTTCTCTATCGGCTTTTTAAAATCTTTTGTCTTTACAATTTCATTAGTATTTATACTTCTTTTTAAATCGCCTTTATGAATATAGCAATGTAAGCAACCATCACTACACTTTTTACAACCTCTCCAAGGATTCCACATTGCCATATAACAACACTCCTATTTCTAAAACAACTTTAGCTGTTCATCGCCTTTAATTTCTTTTTTATATGCCTTAATTATATCATCCATATTATATAAAATTCCAAATTTATTGCATTCATCAGTAAAAACTTCATATAGTTTTTTAGCATTTAAAACAATACAATTATATCTATCACCATAATATTTGATATATTTCTCTTTAAGTCCGAAAAAAAACTTATCTAATTTATCAAAATAATAATCTCTTTGATTTTCCCTTAAAGTCATTCCCATATAAGTATGAATAAATTTAGCTCCATTTTCATATGCAAGTTTAACCAACTCTTTTATATCTTTTTCTTTGTCTGTTATAAAGGGCAAAACAGGATTTAGCATAATACCTACAAATATACCATTATCACTTAATAATTTAATTGCTTGAAACCTCTTAGAAGATACACATACATTTGGTTCTATTATTTTTGATAATTTATCATTTGGAGTTGTAATAGTAAATTTAACAATGACATTATTTTTTGAATTTATTTCTGTTAGTAAATCTATATCTCTTAAAATTAAATCACTTTTAGTATCAATAGAAACGCCAAAATCGTATTTTGATATAAGTTTTAATGCACCCCTAGTAATCGCATACTCTTTTTCAAAATGATTATAAGTATCTGACATAGAGCCAATTCCAACAACACCTTTTTTTCGCTTTTTATAAAGTTCTTGTTCTAAAATAGCTAAGGCATTTTCTTTTCCTTTAACAATATCAAAATTATCAATATGATAACAATTACTTCTGCTATCACAATAGATACAACCATGAGAGCAACCTCTATATAAATTCATATTGTAATCAATGCCATACCACTCATTGCCATATTTTACTTTTGTAAGTATAGTTTTTGCGCTTATAAATTCCATTTTACACCTCTTAAAAATTGGAAAATTGGGTACGATTCTTTTTGCTCCTTTTTGTGAATGTCGCTATTTAATACGTTTTACTTATGACATCTTTTCTATAAGTTTATATTGTGTCATATTATCTTTCTTCCTCTATTTCCTGGAATGGAGCTACAAGTTGATTACCATTTATGTCTGTAATAGGTAATTGTTCGCATTTGTATCTTTTTAATAATTCAGATATTTTTTCTCTTGAATAAATTCCTTTATGCTGTAATATACTATTTAGATTTACCATACTAAGATATAGAGCATCTTTAGGATACATAACAAAATTTACTTCAAGTCCAGATAATCCATGAAAAAAGGCTTTGTTTAAGTCAACTAATCGTTCTTTCATCATTTTACATTCTCCCACTACAACTTACTTGTTTCATTAAACCATTAAAATAGCACAAAGTCAATATTTATAGGCTAAAATTAATAATAAATGGTTACAGTTCAGTGAAAACATAATGGTTGTTTAAATGGTTGATATATAAATATTTACTCAAATTCTCGGTTGCCTTACAAACATTAAAAAATTTTAATTCGATAAAATGAGCCTCTTTCACGTTCAAAATTATTATTTGTCTATTCTAAAAAATTTGCGAATGCGACTAGAATAAGATTAGAACTTCTTAAATAATTTTATGGTAAGAGTTCAAGCTTGTCTTGGAAAGGACCCATAAAATTATTTTAGAAGTTCTTGAATTATGTCGGAAGCCGAGCAAAATTTGACAAAATAGACAAATAAGTAATTTTGCCTTGAACATCCCTCATTTTATTAAATAAGAATTTCTAAATGTTTTTCAGTTACATTTGAATTTTCATAAATATTTATATATCAACCATTTAGATAAATTTAATGTTTCACTGAACTGTAACAATAAATGTCCCAAAAGATGTGTCCCGAATTTCACAAAAATGTGAAAAAAGAAACGTCCCCAACGTCACATCGTGACAAAACCGAATAAGCAGTCCAAAATTAAAAAAACTATTGCAAAAAATGGTAATAAAATATATAATAAAGACAATTGTTATTATAATAGAAAGATGTGCTTTCTAAGTAAGGAATGTGATTATATTGAACAAAACCAAAAGAAAAATATTTGAAACATCAATGAAACTATTTGCAGAAAAAGGATATGATGCAACAAGTATTGAGGAAATAACGGCAACCGTAGGAGTTGCGAAAGGAACACTATATTATCATTTTTCAAGCAAAGAAGAAATTTTCAATTTCCTAGTAGAAGAGGGAATAAAACTATTACAAAACAGTGTAGACATTAAAACAGCAAAATTTTCAAACTATATTGACAAAATCAAGTCAATAGTATTAATTCAAATTAAAATTGTTGAAAAATACGAAGACCTAATAACAATATTACTAAGCCAATTTTGGGGACATGAGCAAAGACATCAAAAATGTAGAAAACACATTTTAGAATATATAAACCAAATCGAAAATATAGTAATACAAGGGATGGAGCAAGGACAGATAAAAAAAGGAGATGCGAAAGCAATTGCATCTGAAATTTATGGTTTAATTTGTTCAAGCCTAGTATATAAAACAAGAAACAATGAGGAAGAAATGGACATCATGAAATTATACAAAGAATTTGAAAATACAGTAATAGAAGGGTTGAGGGTAAAATGAGAGAGCCAGTACATAAAGTGCCAAAATATGAAAACTTAAAAGAAATGCTTGAAAAATCAGGGAAGATGTTTGGTAATAGACCAGCATATATTTTTAGAACAGAAGAACCTAGAAAATTTAAAAAAATCACACATAAAGAATTTAGAGAAGACATTAACAATTTAGGGACAGCCCTAGTAGATATGGGATTAAAAAACAAAAGAATTGCAGTTATTTCAGAAAACCGTTATGAATGGGGAATGGCTTATTTAGCAGTTGCAACAGGAACAGGAATTATAGTTCCACTAGATAAAGCATTACCAGACAATGAAATAGAAAATTTAATAATTCGTTCAGAAGTAGAAGCAATATTTTATTCTAACAAATATGATGAATGTATGAAAAAAATAGCTAGCAAAAATAACACAAAAGTCAAATATTTTATATCTATGGACCTAAAAAAGCAAGAAGGTGAAATTTATTCACAAGAAGAATTAACAAAAAAAGGCAAAGAATTAATAGAACAAGGGAATAGAGAATTTTTAGATGCAAAAATAAATAATGAAGAAATGGGAATAATGCTATTTACATCAGGAACAACAGCAATGTCAAAAGCAGTAGCACTATCACATAAAAATATATGTAGTAACATATTTGATATTGCATCTACAATCAAAGTAGATGAAAATGACACATTTTTATCATTTTTGCCATTACATCACACATTTGAATGTACAACAGGATTTTTATACCCAATATCAACAGGTTCAAGTATAGCATTTTGTAATGGAATTAGGCATATTGCAGAAAACATGAAAGAATACGAAATAACTGTAATGGTATCTGTTCCAATTCTTTTTGAAGGAATGTATAAAAAACTAATAAAAGGAATTGAAAAAAAAGGAAAATTAGAAACAGTAAAAAAAGGTATAAAAATAAGTCAATTTTTATTAAAATTTGGAATTGACATTAGAAGAAAACTATTTAAAGAAGTACACGAAAATTTAGGTGGTAAATTAAGGCTGTTAGTCGCAGGGGGAGCAGCTTTAGACCCAGAAGCAGAAAAGGGATTTAACGAATTAGGATTTAAAATGTACCAAGGATATGGGTTAACAGAAAGCTCACCAGTAATTGCAGCAGAAGATGACAAATATAGAAGATTAGGCTCAATAGGAAAAGCGTTCCCAAGTTTAGATGTAAAAATAGTAGACCCAAATGAAGAAGGAATAGGGGAATTAGTTGCAAAAGGACCATCAATAATGCTTGGTTATTATAACAATGAAGAAGCAACAAGAGAAACAATTGACGAAGATGGATACTTACATACAGGAGACTTGGCAAAAATTGATAAAGATGGCTACATTTTCATTTCTGGAAGAAAGAAATTTGTAGTAGTTCTAAAAAATGGGAAAAATATATATCCAGAAGAATTAGAATCTTTAGTAAATAAAATAGAGGGCGTAAAAGAAAGTTTTATATATGGAAAACCAGAAGATGATGGGGATTACAAAATATGTGGTAAAATTGTCTATGACAAAGAAATAGTAGAAGAAATCTATAGTGTATCTGAAAAAGAAAAAATAAAGGAAGCTATATGGCAAGAAGTAAAAAAAGTAAATAAAACAATGCCAGCATATAAGTATATTAGAGAAATTACTGTAACAGAAGATGATTTAATAAAAACAACAACACAAAAAATAAAGAGATTTGAAGAAATAAAAACAGTACTTTAAAATTTATGATGTTGGAGCTTAAACTTACTACGGAAGCTAAAATGAGGCTTGTAATATTTCTGTAACATTTCCGTAACAAAAAATTAAAATAAAATTGGATAAAATCCCTTGTAGTTTTTTGTTGATTAATGTATAATAAAAAATGAACAGGAAAAAAACAAGTATGCGTAAGATAAAGGAGGTACTTTTGCAATGTCAAAATCAGGCATAGTAAATGTGAGAATGGTTATCACAGAGGAAAAAATATTATCAAACATAGATAAAATTCAAAAACTAATAAATCCAAAAAGTAAGAAACAAATAGTACAACTAGAAGATGACTCTTACTTTAAAGATTTAATTGAATCTATCAAAACATATTTAATAGAATATCCAAAAAAGAAGAACTTCCCAGCAAGCGTATATAAAGCTGCTTATGGGTTAGTAGAATTTGCAACAAATCAATTTGAAGAAAACACAAAAAGAATAGAAGAACTAATAAGACAAAGAGAACAAAACATAGCATTAGCTGCACAACTAAAAGATTTGTTAGAACTAGCAGAAAACAAAGATAGTGAATGGAAAGACAAAGTAAAAAAAGCAGAAGATTCATTTTCAGAAGACATCATAGACACATTAAACATTGTTGGAAAAGCAAAAGATGACACAACAGAAGATTACCAAGATGCAGTAAAACTTCTAAATGCTAGAATAAACAATCTAGAAACAAACCTACATATAGAAATAGATATGGAAAGAATAGAAGACAGGTCAAAAGCATTAAGTTATATAGGAATAGAAATAGCAGATGCATTAAAATCAATACCAACACCAATCGAAGAACCTGAAGTAAACACAATAACAGAACAAGCACCTGAGCAACAACAAGAAACAACAACTACAACTAATACTATTGCCCAAGAAGAACAACAATATGCACAAGAAACAACATTTGAAGCAAAACCAAGCTTATGGGAAAGAATAAAACAAAGTAAATTTGTAAGAGCAATCAGAGCAATAACAAGAATTAGAATAGTATTTGACTATTCAGATGCATTACCAGAAGGTAGAGGAGAAACAAATCAATAAAATGTCGTATTGGGGACGTTTCCTTTGCGACATAAATGAAATAAGATACAAGAGCCAATTTGTTTAAGAGATAAATAAGTTGGCTTTTTAGATTAAAGTTAAAATGATACTAATATTAAGGCTTTCCGATTTGTTCTTCGTTATTGAATAATTAAAAGATTAACTGTACTCTAATTCTAACATTTTTATTCATTTTTGTCTAATTTTCCTAATTTGACTTTCCTTGAAAAATATAGTATAATACTACCTAAGTGTTAGCAATAAAATTGCTAGAAAATGAGATTTTATTATTATAAAAAATTTTTGTATTAAGAGAGAAAATATTGTAAATAATTAAACTATGCAAAGAAGAGAGAAAGAGAAAAAAGGCATAGTAATTTATAAGAATTTTTACGTACGAAGAAACAGGCATAATAAAGCTGTTTTTGTTTTGCCTACAATTCATAGTAACGTAAGCTACTTTTGTTGTGTAAGCGTATAAATAATAAAATCCAAAGAAAAAAGCACAGTTTAGAAAGAAAATTAAACTGTAATAAAAAATAAAAGAAAGAGGAGAGATTATGGCAGAAGAAAACTTAAATGACAAAACAAAAGGGAACTTTGAAAAAAAAGAAAAAACAACAAGAGGAGGATACCAAACTTCTAGAACAAACAAACAAGAAACAAAAACAAGCAGAACACCAAGAACAACATCAAGGGAAACAACAAGAACAGCAATATCAAGAACAACACAAAAAACAACAAGAGCAACAACACCTAGAGCAACAGAGACTAGAGAAAGAAGAACAACAACAAGACCATATCAAAGAAGAAGCAACAATTCCACAAAAAATGTAGAAAATGTGGAAACATCAAAAGCAAATCTAAATTCAGAAAGAAGAACAAGAAACACCACAAGAGAAAGAAAAACAACTAGAAACAGTAATATTTTCAAAGCAAACAAGTTAAAAATAATACCATTAGGTGGACTACACGAAGTAGGAAAAAACATCACAGTATTTGAATACGAAAACGAAATAATAGTAGTAGATTGTGGTCTATGTTTCCCAGAAGATGATATGTTAGGAATAGACTTAGTAATTCCAGACATCACATATTTAGAAAGAAACGTAGACAAAATAAAAGGACTAATAATCACACATGGACACGAAGACCATATAGGAAGTGTTCCATACTTACTAAAGAAAATCAACATTCCAATTTATGCAACAAGGCTAGCAGCAGGACTAATTAGAAACAAGCTAGAAGAACACAAATTATTAAGAAGTACAAAATTAACAGAAGTTATGCAAGGTCAAACAATAACATTAGGAAAAAACTTCAAAGTCGAATTTATCAGAAGTTCACACAGTATCCCAGATTCTGTAATGTTATCAATAAATACACCAGCAGGAACAATTTTGCACACAGGTGACTTCAAAGTAGACTATACACCAATTGATGGAAAATTGATGGATTTAGGAAGAATAGCTGAAATTGGAAATCAAGGAATTTTAGCATTAATGTCAGATAGTACAAACAGCGAAAGAAAAGGCTTTACAATGTCCGAGAGTTCAATAGGGGAAGTGTTTGACAAGCTATTTTTAAACTGTACAAAAAGGATTGTAGTAGCAACATTTGCATCTAATGTACACAGAGTGCAACAAATTGTCAATTCAGCAGTAAAATACAATAGGAAAATCGCAGTATGTGGTAGAAGTATGGTAAATATGATAGAAACATCAAGAGAACTAGGATACATTGAATGTCCAGAAAACATATTTATTGATATTGACATGATAAACAATTACACAGACGAACAATTAGTAATAATCACAACAGGAAGTCAAGGAGAGCCAATGTCAGCCTTAACAAGAATGGCAGCAGGAGACCACAGAAAAGTAAAAATAACACAAAATGACTTAGTTATAATCTCTGCAACACCAATTCCAGGAAATGAAAAATTTGTGTCAAAAGTAATAGATGACTTAATGCAAATTGGAGCAGAAGTAGTATATAGTTCTTTGGAAACAATACACGTATCAGGTCATGCTTGTCAAGAAGAACAAAAACTAATTCTAGCCCTAGCAAAACCTAAATATTTCATACCAGTTCATGGAGAGTACAGGCAACTAATTGCACATAGCGAAACAGCACAAAGTATGGGAATTGACAAAGACAATATAATTATGATGTCAAATGGAAGAGTATTAGAAATAAATGAAAATGGAGCAGAACTTACAGGTTCTGTCCCAAGTGGAAGAGTATTAGTAGATGGTTTAGGTGTTGGAGATGTTGGAAGTGTCGTTTTACGAGACAGACAGCACTTATCACAAGATGGTTTAATTGTTATTGTATTAACAATGGATGCTTCAACAGGTGAAGTTGTAGCAGGACCTGATGTTATATCTAGAGGATTTGTTTATGTAAGGGAATCAGAAAATTTAATGGATGATGTAAAATCTGTTGTAAGGCATGAAATTAAAAAATGTGAGGAAAGAGGAATAACAGATTGGGCAACTATAAAATCTGCAACAAGAGAGAATTTAAGAGATTATATCTTTATGAAAACAAAAAGAAATCCGATGATTATCCCAATAATCATGGAAGTTTAAGAAAACGTAGAAATACCAATGCTTTTGTGCCCCACAAAAAACGAAAAAAATAATAAAGGAGATAAATTGAAATATAAAGATATAACAAATCAATATACTACTAAAAAGAATTATCAAATAAAAAAACAGAAGTACTTTATTAGTGATGATGGAACTAAATATAATGTAGATGGTAAACATGTATTGTTGAAAACCACTAAAGATGAAATAGAAATGGCAGAAATATTAGGTCAAGCATTTGGTGGTAAGGTTAAGCTAGTTCCAGTTGTGCTACAACCTAAAGGAATACAAACATCAGATTATATAATAAATAACAAGAAATTTGATTTAAAACAAATAGTAGGAAATGGAAAAAATACATTAGATACAGCCATAAACAAAAAGAAAAAGCAATCAAATAATTTTGTTTTTGATATTAGTAAAAGTGAAATGAAAATAGAGCAAGCATTGTTACAAATAGATAGAATATACAATGCTAAGAACAGAACATGGATGGATACTATTGTTTTAATTAAAAATAAAGCAATTTTAAAAATATTTAAAAGAAAATAAAGCGAGAGGGTGGTGCACTCCACAGGGAGTACATACCCTCTCTAATAAATATTTATTAACTTAATTATACAATAATTTAAGCTAATAATCAATAGTTTATGCAAAAAAACTTTTAATATGCATACAACATAAATTAAATATATCTAACTGAAAATAGAAAATGCCAAAAAACATTTACAAATGTAAGATTTTAGTATATACTCTTTGTATACTTGCATAACAGGAGGTTAAAATGAAAAGTAAATTTATTAAATTATTAACATTAATAGGTATGATGTTAGTATCAGTTGTTTTAGGAACAGAGTCTTATGCTAATATGCAACCCATAGGAATATTTAACAAATTAGTAGTAGATACAGAAAACATAGTTCCATTTATATTAGCCGATAGAGATGCATTTATATCAACTAAGTATATCAAAGAAAGTATGTTATTTAAAGATAAAACAATAGAGTTTGACAAAGAAGTACAGGAAGGCACAAGATTATGCACAGGAGATACATTTAAAGTAGAAGAAAAAACTTATACAATACTTATCTATGGAGATGTAAATGAAGATGGCTATGTGGATGTCTTTGACGCTCTAACAATCCAAGAAAATACGTTTGAAAACAAATTAAATGAAATACAAAAAGTAGCAGCTAATGTTTTAGTAGCAAATGCATCTGATATGGATGTTTTCGATGCATTAGCAATTCAACAATATAGTGGAGGATTAACAAACACAATTAATAATTCTGAGAATGTTTGGGTTGGAGAAACAGGAACAAAATATCATATTCAAAGTTGTAGAACGTTAAGAGGAAAAGGACATCAAATAACGATGTTCCAAGCACTGGCAGAAGAAAGACAGCCATGTAAAGTATGTTATAAGTAAAAGGAGGAAAGTTAAAAATGGATTATAAAGACTTAGCAAATGCAATATTCCCACAAGCAAAAGAAATATCATATTATGAGGAAAAATACCCAGAAAGAAACCTAAAAGAAGGAGCAATAGTAACAAGATTTGCACCTAGTCCAACAGGTTTTGTACACATAGGAGGATTATATCAATCACTAATTGCAAGAAAGCTAACAAGTCAAACAGATGGAGTATTTTTCTTAAGAGTAGAAGACACAGACCAAAAAAGAGAAGTAGAAAATGGAATAACAGGAATAATAAATAGCCTAAAAGACTTTGCAATAAAACCAGATGAGGGTATGGTATCTGAAACAGAAGAACAAGGAAGCTATGGACCATACAAACAATCTCAAAGAAAAGAAATATACCAAGCATATGCAAAATACCTAATAGAACAAGGAAAAGCATACCCATGTTTTTGTTCATCAGAAGAAGTAGAACAAATAAGGCAAAAGCAAGAAAATGCAAAAATTAGACCAGGTTATTATGGAGTATGGGCAAAATGTAGAAAAACAACAGTAGAAGAAGCGATAGAAAAAATCAAAAATGGAGAAAGCTATATAATACGTTTTAAATCACCAGGTCGAGAAGACAGAAAAATCAAGCACCATGATGTAATAAAAGGAAATGTAGACTTCCCAGAAAATGACCAAGACATAGTTATAATAAAAGCAGATGGGTTACCAACATATCATTTTGCACACGCAGTAGATGACCATCTAATGAGAACAACACATGTAATACGTGGAGATGAATGGTTATCTTCAGTTCCATTACATTTGCAACTATTCCACGAGTTAGGTTTTAAAGCACCGAAATATGCACATATTGCACCAATCATGAAAAATGACAATGGAAACAAAAGAAAATTAAGTAAAAGAAAAGATGCAGAAGCAGCTGTTAGCTATTATGAACAAGAGGGAATACCTGCTGAAGCTGTAAAAGAATATTTACTTAACATAGCAAACTCAAATTTTGAAAATTGGAGAAGAGCAAACAAAGACAAAAAAATGGAAGAATTTGAACTTCAACTAAACAAAATGAGTGTAAGTGGAGCATTATTTGATATGGTTAAACTGTTAGATGTAGGAAAATTAGTAATATCAAGCATGACAGCCGAAGAAGTATATGAAAAAGTAATGGTTTGGGCTACAAAACATGACGAACAATTAGTAAAAATCTTGCAAGACAAAGACTATGCCTTAAAAGTTTTTGGAATAGAAAGAGGCAACAAAAAGCCAAGAAAAGACATCTCAAAATGGTCAGATGTAAAAGACAACATATCATATATGTATGACGAAGAATTTTTAAATAAGAGCCAAGAATATCCATATCAAGTAATTGGGGACAAAGAAGAAATCAAAAAAATATTAACACTATATCTTGAAAAATATTATAATGAAGAAGACGACAAACAAGCCTGGTTTGACAAAATTAAGGAATTAGCTGGAGAAATGGGATATGCAAAAGAAGTAAAAGAATTTAAAGAAAACCCAGACAAATACAAAGCCCATGTAGGAGATGTTAGTACAGTTCTAAGAGTAGCATTAACTGGAAGAACAAATACACCAGATATGTACGAAATAATGCAGGTTTTAGGAAAAACAAGTATAACAAAAAGATTTGAAAAAGCAATGCAATGAGACAGTGGGGACTTTATCTTGAGTGTCTAATTAGACATATTCATTAAGAATATAAAGAGTAAAGAAATAGGGGGAATAATATTGAATTACCAAATAGGAGACATTGTAAGAACAAAAAAGCAACACCCTTGTGGAAGCAAACTTTGGGAAATTACAAGAATTGGGGTAGACTTTAAACTAAAATGCAAGGGATGTGGTCATGTAGTAATGCTCCCAAGAGAAAAAGCTCTAAAAGCAATAACAAAAAAAATGGAGAACGGAGAAGTATAAGTTACGCTTCTTCGTTTTAAAATGTCCAAGATATACCCAAAGCCCACAGATATGCCAAATGTATGATATAATTTAATCAAGCTGTAACATTTTTAGTTTTTAGACGTCTAATATTTAAAGGAGAATAAAAATGCACAATCAACAAATAGAAAAAATATATAATGAAAATTATCCTATTGTATACAAATACCTATGTTGCATCACACACAATTCAGACATTGCAGAAGAACTAACACAAGAAACATTTTACAAAATGATAAAAAACATTGACCATTTTCGCCAAGATTGCAAATTATCTAGTTGGTTATGTGAAATAGCCAAAACCCTTTGGTTTGATGAATTACGAAAGAGAAAACGCAAGAATTCTAAAATAGAAATTGTTGAGGTTGTTAATGAAAGCTTTAGTAAAAGTGAGAACATAGAAGAAAACTTAATCCATAAAGAAGAAGTGTCAATTGCATATAATAAAATTAATCAATTAGACAACGAAACCAAAAGAGTTATGTTTTTAAGAATAAATGCCGAGATGTCATTTAAAGAAATTGGACAAGTTTTAGGAAGAACCGAAAACTGGGCAAGAGTAACTTTTTACAGGGGAAAGAAAAAAGTAAAGGAGAGTGATTAATATGAAAGAAAAAAGAAATTGTAAAATAATTGAAGACCTACTTCCAGCATATATTGACAATATACTTTCAGAAGACACAAAAACATTTGTGGAAGAACATTTAAAAGAATGCCCAAATTGTGAACAAACATATAAAGAAATGACTGCTGAAATAAAAAAAGAAGATGTGCAAAACACGGAAAATATCAAAATTATTAAGAAATACAAAAGGAAAATTAAAACCTTAAAAATTGCAGTATCACTTGTCATTCTTATAATTGTAGTTGTTGGTTTTGGGAGCTTGGCATCTCGTTATGCCATCGTAAAAAGTGCATTAATCAAAAACATAAATTATGATGCTAAAGGAAACTATAGATTAGAATATTACGAAGAATCAATTGAACGCTATAACTATCATACAACAACATATGTTGGTGAAAACAAAATGAAAAAAGTAAAAGGTGATAAAGTGCATGAATACTGGGAAAATGACAAACATTATATTATTGACAATGAAAACAAAACATATTTTATAAAAAACGAGAACATTCAAGGAAATGATAATCTAAACATTCCTATCATGATAATTCCTGAAATGAAAAATCTTGTAAATGAAAAAGGCATTTCTACTATTGATATTTTAAAATTTATACTAACATCAAACATAACAATTCAAAAAGAGGGATTTCGTGCAAAAGAATATTATGTTATAAAAGATATGCAAAAAGGTTTGAAAATATATTTTGACAAAGACACATTTTTTGCTGAAAGAATTGTTCAAGGTTCTAGTAGTAGTTCAGAATACAGAACACTTTTAAGTAGTGTAAGTTGGCATGAAGTTGAAAAACCAGACTTTTTGGATAGTTATACTTTAGTAGAAGAAAATATGTAGGAGGTGGTTTTTATGAATGAAGAAGTAATTAAGGTAAAAAACAAATATAAAAAAATGAAACGAATTATCCTAATTGTTTTATTAGCTGCTATACTCATATATGCAGGGAATTTGTTAATTGCAGCTTTACGAATTCAACGTATATTTATTAACAATGCAAATATTGATTTAGGAAACAACTATAAACATACAGTAACAGATGGTAATGTGCAGACAATAACATACCATAAAGATGAAATCACAAATGTAACATATGCTAATGGTAAAAGTGGGTTATATACTGATGGAAAAGAATACTATTTTGTATCATATGAAGAAAAAGAATATATAAGAAGAGACGATATCAAACAATTTGTAGCATCACCTACAGAAAAAATGAGTTTATTTAACTATTGGGGAGCTTTTGATGATGATTATATTCATTCTTTAAAAAATATGATAGTGACAGCTTTTCAAGCTAATGCAAAATTTGATACAGAAATTATAGATGAACAAAAATATGAAGTGATAAATATGCAAAGATTTGGTTATACTTTGTGGATAAATACAGCTAATCACTTTATAGAAAAAGAAAATATGCAAGGGCAAATAGTAGAACAAAAAATTGAAAAAAATGTTGTAACAGATGAAGATATAAAAGCACCTTGGGAGATAGGCTTTAAACTAAAAAAATAGGATTTGGGGATTACCTCAAATCCTACTCTGCATTATACCAAAGTTCTCCGAACTTCCCATAATACAAAGCATTTCACTTAGAATTTGCAAACCATTACTTTTCTAAATCATCATTTTTGTTTTTTGCTTCTCTTTCTTCTGCTTCTAATTTCCTTCGAAGCTTTTTTACAATTCTAACTGAGAAATCTTTATAGTTTTTATGCATAAATTCAGGATTATCCTTATGAAAAATAAAATCCAAATCACATATAGCAAGTTCACCTTTCTTTAGTGTGATAGGTTCTTCTAAATTTCGTTTAAACCCTGAATAAGTATCATCTCTTTGCCTAACATATTCTGGCAATGCATTATCTTTTTTTAATCTTACCAAATTTTCTTTTTTAGCATCTAACCAAATAAATCCATCTCTATACAATTCTTCATATACCATTAACAATTCCTCGTTCGTAATATTTGGGTCAGCATAACCTTTTTCATATGCTTCAATATATAAGTTATCATCATAACTTTTTCTTAAATATGGGTACATAAACCTTCTATGATATTTTTCTATTAAAAATTGAACTTTTTCTGCTCCCAACTTGAACACTTTTTCATTAGTTTCAAATACCATACTGTAACCACCTATAGACAAAGGTTTAATTGGTTCTCCTTTTGATAAATCCTGCAATTCTAATTCTATTTCTTCTTGTTTTCCATTTTTTATTACTGTTCCAATAATCGTTTGAGCTATTGATGTGAAAGCGTTTCTCCCAAAAACACTAGAAATTTCACTCTCCATTTTTGCTATTGATTGATTATACAAATCCATTAAAAATTTATTTTTATCGTAAATATCTTCTAATTCTGGAAAATTTTTAGATTGACTTGTCATATAAAAGATATTTTTTAATCCATTTTCATTAGTGCAGTTTTGAATAACTAATTGAAAGTTTTGACCCAAAAACTCTCTTGTTTCATGTCTTTCCATTAAGCTATTAATATATTCTTTTCCAAAAGCACTAGAAGATAAAATACGTTTAGTTGCAAGTTTTTTGAGCCCATGTCCACTTGCATCTAATTTAAGAATTGTATCTATTAATTTATCTATTGCCAAATACTTATTCCAATCCACATCATCTCTTAAAACTTCTATATGCTCTTTCATATCTTCTTTTATATCTTCATCTTCAGCAAGAACTTCAGCCAAACCTATCCCATTTGAAAAGTCACTTACTAGTATTTGCCAATCATTTAACAAAGCATTTTTTGTATCTTCATATTTTAGCATTTCTTGTATAATAGGTATCATTTCATTAGTGGTAATTTCTGATGAGAGTTCATCTAAAATATGAATTAAATCCTGCCTTACCTTGAAGTTCTCCATATTTTTAGCAATTTCATCTGTAATTTGTTTTTTTGTATATCTATTAGAATAAAATAGCTCTAAAATCTTACTTTCCATTATATCACCTATTCAATTATACATAATATAATTTGAAAGTCAATGTTTTTAAGTTAAGTTTTAATTAAACATATTATAAAGCACAATACCAAGAGTTTGAATTATAAACAAATTCAAAGTATTTGAAGTCAAAAGATTATTAGTAGCCTCAACAACACCAAGCATATCATTAGTGTTTTGAACTTTATGATGCTTTTGTGCTTCAAAAAAAGTAATCAATTCAGGTATACTTGTAATAAAACCTAGCAAAACACCAATAACAGTTTCAGAAATACGAAACTGATAACATAAACTATTTAAAGTTTCACCTAGTAACTCCCCAACAACATACAACAAAATACCTGTACAAAACAAAATAAGCATATACAAAGCAGTTCTTCTAGTGTTTCCATTTTCCTTTTTTCCTTCTTCTTGAATTTGTTTTGCAATTTCAGCATCTTCCTTTTCCAAAAACAACTTATGGCAATTACTATTCAAATAATAGAAAAAAGCATACAAAATCAAAAACAAGGGAACAAAAACAAGTTTTATCTCAACATTTTTCCACACCAAAACAAAAGGTATAAGTATAGTTATAAAAACTAGAATAATATCAATTTGAATTGCCTTATTATAAAAAGCCTTTTTATTTTTATTCGTAATTATAGAAGCAAAATATTGAACAAAATTAATCACATTAGAACTTAAAATATTATAAACACTAGTAGAGACTAATCCATTTACACTAGATATACTAATAGTTAAAAGCTCTGGCATTGAAGTTGCATATCCAGCAATATTTCCAACCGTCTTTGGTTTCAAATTCAAATTTTCTGCTAACTTTCGCAAAGTAACTACCAAAATATATTTAGAAATTAAAACAATAATACCAGCATACAAGAAAAACTTAATAATTTCTACAAACATACAATCCCTCTTTCATACTGATTTTAGGGACGGAGGAAAAAATCATGATGTGTTTTATTTAATATTACTTTATACAATTTAATTAAGACACCATGATTTTTTCCTCCGTCCCTAAAATCATTTTATATTATTTTTTCCAATTTGTTGATAATTATTAAAAAATATTGTATAATTGGCTAAAATAAGAGAGAAGAAAAGGGGAAATGGTATGATTGATATTAAATTTTTAAGAGAAAATCCAGACACAGTAAAGGAAAACATTAAGAAAAAATTTCAAGACCACAAACTTATCCTAGTTGACGAAGTTCTTGAATTAGACATAAAAAACAGAGAAGTTAAGCTAAATGGAGACAATTTAAGGTCAGAAAGAAAAACACTAAGCAACCAAATTGGTAGCCTTATGAAAGACGGAAAAAAAGAAGAAGCCGAAAAAGTAAAAGCGCAAGTAAATGAAATAAATGAAAAACTAGAAGAAAATGAAAAATTAGAAAACAAATATGCAGAAGAAATAAAAATAAGAATGATGAAAATCCCAAACATCATGCATGAATCAGTACCTATTGGAAAAGACGACAGCGAAAATGTCGAAGTACAAAAATTTGGAGAACCAGTTGTACCAAACTATGAAATTCCATATCATGGAGAAATTTTAGAAGCTTTAGGTGGTTTAGACTTAGACAGTGCAAGACGTGTTAGTGGCAATGGTTTCTATTATCTAATGGGAGATGTTGCAAGACTTCATTCAGCAGTTCTAACATATGCAAGAGATTTCATGATTAACAAAGGATTTACCTATTGCATACCACCATTTATGATACGTTCAGATGTTGTAACAGGTGTTATGAGCTTTGAAGAAATGGATGCCATGATGTACAAAATTGAAGGAGAAGACCTTTACTTAATTGGAACAAGTGAACACTCTATGATAGGTAAATTTAAAGACCAAATATTAAAAAAAGAGGACATGCCATATACAATGACATCTTATTCTCCTTGCTTTAGAAAAGAAAAAGGAGCACATGGAATAGAAGAACGTGGAGTATATAGAATACATCAATTTGAAAAACAAGAAATGATTGTAGTATGTGAACCTGAGCAATCTTGGGAATGGTATGACAAAATGTGGTCATACACAGTAGAATTCTTCAGAAGCATGAATATTCCAGTAAGAACATTAGAATGTTGTAGTGGTGACTTAGCAGACCTAAAAGCAAAATCATGTGATGTAGAAGCATGGAGTCCTAGACAAAAGAAATATTTTGAAGTTGGAAGTTGCTCAAACCTAACAGATGCACAAGCAAGAAGACTTGGAATACGTATAAAAGGCGAAAACGGAAACTATTTTGCACACACATTAAACAACACAGTAGTTGCCCCACCTCGTATGCTAATAGCTATCATGGAAAATAACTATCAACCAGACGGAAGTGTCATAGTACCAGAAGTTCTAAGACCTTACATGGGTGGATTGGAGAAAATATGTTAGTTAAAAATCCACAGTTTGAAGTTTCTGCTGTTAGCCCAAAGCAATACCCAAAAAATGGAGTACCTGAAATCGTTTTGGTAGGAAAGTCAAATGTAGGAAAATCAAGTTTTGTAAATACAATGATAAACAGAAAAAAATTAGCTAGAACAAGTAGTGAGCCACGGTAAAACTCGTCAAATTAATTTTTATAATATTGATGATAGCTTTTACTTTGTTGATTTACCACGGTTATGGATATAGCAAAATGTCTAAAAAGGAGCAAGAACAAGTTGGGAAATTTATTGAAGAATATCTGTTTAATAGGGAAGAAATTGCTTTAATAATTTTTCTAATTGATATTAGGCATAATCCAACTGAAAATGATAAATTGATGTATAACTACATTATATCTTCTGGTTTACCTTGCCTGATTTTAGCTAATAAGGCTGACAAAATTGCTATTACTAAAGTTTCAGAAGCAGTCCAAAATTTGCAAAAACAAATAAATCCTATTGGAGATATTAAAACTTTGCCCTTTTCGGCAGAAAGAAAGATTTATCAAGATGAAGTTTGGAATGTAATAGATAAATATATTAATTTATAATATAATAAAAGGGAGTCTATGTTGAACTGTTCCCCTAAAAGTGGACAGTTCATAAGACACCCTTTTTAAGTTTTAGCAACAACATTTACATTTGCATTTTTTTTCTCTTTTTCTACAACATAACATTAATATAATTGTTAAAATTAATAATAGTCCTAAAATTACAGCTAAAACAATAATTGCAGGTAATGCAACAAGGATTACAGCAGCTAATGCAGCTCCTATAAGCAATCCAAGAACAAAAACAAATGCTGTTAATAAAATAATTGCTATAATACCTAAACAGTTTCTTTTCTTTGTGCATTTTTCAGGTCTGTTGTCATAGCAACAAATTGTTTCTTGTGGCTCCATTATAAAGTCACCTCCAATATAGCACCTTGAATGATACTATATTGTATTATATGTCGCTTTTTGTCGAAGTGTTACTTATTAATTTGGCTTTGTTGCTGAAAAAAGTTTATTACTACAATTGCAAATGAGATGTAAAAAAATGCTGAAAATAAAATTATGAAAACTTGTTGACAGCAATTTTAATTATTGATAAAATAATAAAGCAATAGAATTATGATAAGCCATTTTAAAAATAGTAGAACATTGAAAATTAAAGTAAAATTTTTGTTTAATCTAAAGTTTATAAAAGTAAAAGTCAATGTATATAAGTTATTAAAACGTAATATAATAATAGAAAAAAACAAAAGAATAATGGAGGATTTATTAAGGGTGAATATAATTAAATTAAAAAACCAGGAAAAAACAAATAAGGGTATTACATTAATTGCACTAGTAATAACAATAATTGTGTTGTTAATATTAGCAGGAATATCAATTGCAACCTTAACAGGAGAAAATGGGGTGTTAAACAAAGCAAACACAGCCAAAGAAGAAACAACAAAACAAGAAGCAAAAGAGAAAGTACAAGTAGAAGTAATAGGAAGTTTTGACAACAATGGAAAGTTGAACTTAGAAGAACCAAATAATAATTTAAAAAACAATATTCTAGGTTTAACTTATGAAGGGAATTTAATAACAAATGATAACAAAATAGAAGTCTTGCCAGCAATTGTGGTTGTTGATAGATATAATATAAAAATACATGAAAATGGAAATGTAACAGTAGAAGGAGAAGACACTGGGGGAGAAGATACACCAATACCACCAGTAATTAATGAAATAGAGCCAGGAGAAAAGGTAACAGGAGATAAAAATAAAACCTATACAAAAAACGGTACAGCAGTAATCCCAGTAGGATTTGCTATTGTTCCTGGACTTGATGATATAGAAGAAGGACTAGTAATATCTGATGTTGCAAATGACATAGAAAATAAAGGTAATCAATTTGTGTGGATACCAATAATAGATGAAACATTATACGAAAGAAATACAAGTTATTTAAGTAAGAATATTTCAGCAAAATCAATTAATGATACAAATTACTTACCAGATGGAATAGAGAACGAAGAAGCAGCTGTACGAAGTGCAAAAGGATTTTATATATCAAGATATGAAGCTGGGAAGGAAGGGACTAATACATTAGTCAGTAAAAAAGGAGTAACTGTTTGGATTAATATTTCACAAGAAAATGCAAAAACAATAGCCAAAACAATGTTTGCAAGTAATACACACGTAAAAAGTGGATTAATATCAGGAATACAATGGGATATGACAATGGGATTTGTAAATGGAAAAATGGATGGAACAAATAAGACTTATGATGTAACAAAATCAGATAGTAGTAGACATATATCAGGAATAGTAACAATATCAGGAAAGAACGAAGCAGATAAAGTATGTAATATATATGATTTAGAAGGGAATGCATATGAATATGTAGCAGAAAAAAACACCTATGATACCAACAACCCATTTATTGGAAGGGGTGGCTGTTTCAACTATAATAATTCAGCTTCTTATCGTTATACAAAGGGAGGGACAACTGACAGTTTAGGTTCTTTTCGTCTCGTGCTTTATGTTAAGTAAAATAATGTTGGCGTTATAGGTATTCCATTTTCTCCTAACTCTTTTGTACTATTTAAATAAACAAACTTTTTCTAATAAATTTCCAAAAACACTTGACATTTAGGACTCAAATAGTATATAATAGATAACGTTACAAGAAGAAGTCAAACTTCTCACCTTATCTAAAACAGGAAAAAGGTTAGAAACTGAATAAAAACCAAAGTTTAAAACTTAGGGCTTTATTTTGATTTGGCTTGTAACAAAGTCAAATTTTTAATTTTTATGGAGGTGTTTGCCATCAAACAAGAATTACCAATCAACAGACAAATTAGAGCAAAAGAAGTACAATTAATCGAAGATGACGGACAAAAAGCAGGAGTAATATCATTTGAAGAAGCACTAGAAAAAGCAGAAAGCAAAAACTTAGATCTAGTTTTAGTAGCTCCAAACAGTAATCCACCAGTTTGTAAAATTATGAACTATGGAAAATACAAATTTGAGCAAGCGAAAAAAGAAAAAGAAGCTAAGAAAAAACAAAAAGTACTTGAAATAAAAGAGTTAAGAGTAACTCCAAATATAGAAGAACACGACTTTAGCTTCAAATGCAAAAATGCAAGGAAATTTCTAACAGACGGAAACAAAGTAAAAATAACAGTAAGATTTCGTGGTAGAGAAGTCAACAACTCAAAAGCAGGGGAAGTAGTGCTAAACAAATTTATTGAAAACTTAGAAGATGTTGCATCTGTTGAAAAATCACCTAAACTAGAAGGTAGAAACATGTTCACAATTTTAGCTAAAAAAGCAGATAAATAAATGTAGCAAAAATAGCTACAAAATCTGCAATATAATAAAAGTAAAAAACGAAAGGAGAATTATTATGCAAAAGTTAAAAACAAATAGAGCTGCTAACAAAAGATATGGTTTAACAGCAACAGGAAAAGTAAAAAGAACAAAATCAAACAGAAGACACTTACTAGCAAACAAAACAAGTAGACAAAGAAAATCAGGAAAAGTACAAGATGCTTATGCAGATAAAACATGTGTAAAAACAATAAAAAAATTATTACCATATGGGTAACTAAATAGCAAGGACAAAAAGGCTAAAAAATAATTATAATTTTTGAATTATAAACTGGTATTTTTAGCCAAAATTGAACCTTAGAAAGGAATGTGATTAAAAATGGCAAGAGTAAAAACAGCAAGAACAACAAGAGCAAGACATAAAAAAATATTAAAACAAGCAAAAGGATATTATGGAGCAAAAAGCTACCGTTTTAGAAATGCAAATCAAGCAGTTATGAAATCTTTAGCTTATGCATATGTAGGAAGAAAAGACAAAAAAAGTGATTTTAGAAAACTATGGATAGCAAGAATAAATGCAGCTGCAAGAATGAATGGAACAACATACAGTAAAATGATAGCTGGTCTTAAAAAAGCAAATGTTACAATAAATAGAAAAATGTTAGCAGAAATTGCAGTAACAGACCCAAAAGCATTCACTCAAATTGCTGAAGTAGCAAAAAAAGCATAAAAAAGTGGCATTAATCATGCCACTTTTTGAATGGGTAAATTCCATGAATTTAAAGAATCCCATTTTATTTGTCAAGGATTTTTGCGTTTTTCATAGATATGTTTCTTAAATTTTTTGCATTTTTCATAGATATGTTCCTAAAATTTTTTGCGTTTTTCATAGATATACTTTCTGAAATTTTTGCATTTTTCATAGATAAGAAAAGTAATGCATAACTTTCCAATATATAAAAAAAGAGGCATGAAAAGTAAATCATGCCATGTTATATAAAAACAACTTATTGCTTTTTCATTTTAGGTTTAGAAATCAAAGAAGCTAAATACCCAAAGAACACAGCAGCAGCAATACCACCGGCAGCTGCCTTAACACCACCAGTAAAAGCACCAACTAAACCACTTTGCTTTGCAGCCTCAATAGCACCTTTAGCAAGATTATAGCCAAATCCTGTAAGAGGAACAGTAGCCCCAGCTCCTGCAAAATCAACTAAGTATTGGTAAATACCTAAACCTCCGAAGAATAGCCCCAACAGTTACAAAAATAACTAATATTTTAGCAGGTGTAAGTTTAGTCTTATCAATCAAAATCTGACCAATAATACATATAATACCACCAGTTACAAAACATTTTAACAATACCATCCAATCAAAAACATTAGCCCAATTAACGTTCATAAACACCCCTCCTTCTAAATCTCAATACTTACAGCATGAGCAATTCCAGGAATAGACTCCCCTTGTTGAGAACTTGTTGAATTCATCAAAGCACCAGTTGCAATAAGCAAAATCTTTTTCATTTTTCTTTCTTTTAGCTGTTTAAAGAAATAACCAGAAAAAACAGTTCCACAACAAGCACAACCACTACCACCAGAATGAGTATCTTGTGCATTTTTATCAAAAATCAGAACACCACAATCATTATAATTAGACTTAATATTATAACCTTGTGACTTAGCTATATCAATAGCAATTTCTTTGCCTACATGACCTAAATCGCCACTAATAATAGCATCATAATAACTAGGATTTCTATCAGTATCTAAAAAATGTGCAAAAGCTGGTGCCATAGCAGCCCCCATATTATTAGCATCTTTAATTCCCATATCTACAATCTTTCCAGGAGTAATATGAGTAATAAAAGGACCTTGACCACTTTTTGTCAAAATAGCAGCACCAGAACCAGTAACAGTCCATTGGCTAGTAGGAGGTCTTTGATTACCTAATTCTAGAGGGAATCGGAATTGCTTTTCGGCACTACAAAAATGGCTAGAAGTAGCACATAATACATTATTAGCAAAACTTTCTACTGCAATAGCACCTAAAGATAGTGATTCTACAAAAGTAGAACAAGCTCCAAATACTCCAAAAAAAGGAATAGATAATTCTCTTAAACCAAAACTAGAAGAAATACATTGATTTAACAAATCACCTGCAAACATACAATCAATATTACTTGCAGGAACACCGGATTTTGAAATAACCGTATTTACAGTTTCTTTTATAATTTTACTTTCAGCCTTCTCCCAAGTCTTTTCACCCCAAAACTCATCATCTAAAGTTTGGTCAAAATACTTAGCCAAAGGACCTTGTGCTTCTTTAGGACCAACAATAGATGCACAATCTAAAATAGTAGGTGGGGTATTAAACTTTATAGTTTGTTTTCCTAACTTTTCCAAAAAATCATCTCCTATCTCATTACACTAAAGTCATACTTTGTGTATTAAAAATCAAAAATATAATTCCAACTAAAATAGAAGCAGAAATTCCAAAAACTAAAACAGGACCTGCAACAGTAAACATTTTGCCACCAACTCCCATAACATAGCCCTCTGACTTATATTCCATAGCAGGAGATACAATAGAATTAGCAAATCCAGTAATAGGAATTAAAGAACCAGCACCAGCAAATTTTCCTATCTTATTAAATAAATTAAGACCTGTTAAAAATGCAGAAATTCCAATCAATAAAATGGAAACAATTGTACCAGAAGTTTGTGTATCAAAACCTCTTTCTTTGCATATATTAAGAATAACTTGTCCAATGGTGCAAATAAGTCCACCAACCCAAAAAGCATTAAAACAATTCTTTAATAAAGGAGAATTTGGAGACTTTTTATCCACATAATCCTGATAAGTTTGTTTAGTTTCTAATGGATTCATAATTAATATCATTCCTTTCTATTTCTATTTAAATCAAGTGTAAAACTCAAATCTAAATCAACAAAATATTCAATAATTTTATCACCATCAATAGTTGCCCTTTGTTCTAAAATTTTAACTTCAGACAAATAATCAATAGTCTTAGACGCCTCAGCAATAGCCTTTACAATAGCATCTTTCCAAGATACACTTGAATTTCCTGTTACCAATAAATGTTTCTTTATATCCATAACTTAACCTCCTAAATTTACATTTATTAGATAATGCACACAGACATTTCTATAATTAATAACTAGCTTTTCCTAAAAAAAGAAAAAATATACAAAATAACTAGAAAAAAAAATCAAAAAATTGTATAATTCAAAAGAAGAAATTGAGACTTGTTCCAATTATGCCCAAATTGGCTACTTAGGTGCCTGTCCCAGTTATGCTCAAAAAAGGAGAATGTTATTGTTATGATTGATAAAGCAAGGGAAATAGCTCTAAAAACTTTATATGAAATTGATATTAATGGAGCATATTCTAATATTGTGTTAGATGAACAATTAAATCAAGCAAGGAAAAAAGGAAGTATTCAAAATAAAGATATTGGCTTTATTTCAGAGCTTGTATATGGCACAATTTCATGGAAATTAACTGTGGATGAGGTAATTAAGAGATATTCTAAAATAAAATTAAGGAAGATTTCACCATGGATTTTAAATATTTTAAGAATGTCTATTTATCAAATTTTATTTTTAGATAGAGTTCCAAAGTCTGCAGCAGTTAATGAAGGAGTAAATTTAGCTAAAAGATATGGACATAGAGCTAGTAGTAATTTTGTGAATGCAATTTTAAGACAAGTGGAAAAGAAAGATTATGAAGATTTTTTTAATATAGCAGATGATGTAGAAAGAATTTCTATAACGAATTCAATGCCTAAGTGGCTTGTTCAAAAGCTAATAGAGCAAACTAAAAGTATAAATGAAACACAAGAAATTTGTAGGGCTTCTAATTTAAGACCTAAATTGTATATTAGAGTCAATACTTTAAAAACAGATACTACGAAGTTAAAACAAGAATTAGAAAACGAAAACGTAGAAACAACGAAGGCAGAATTAGAAAATTTTTTGATATTGGAAAAGGCTAAAAATATAGAGAAGATAAAAGCTTTTCAAGATGGAAAATTTACAGTTCAAGATGAGGTTGCAGGATATATTCCTAAATTCTTAAATCCTAAGCCAAAAGAAAAGGTATTGGATTGTTGTAGTAGTCCAGGAGGGAAAACTACAGCGATAGCAGAATTAATGGAAGACAATGGAGAAATTATAGCTTGGGATTTATATGACCACAGAGTAAAATTAGTAAATGATGCATCAAAACGATTAGGAATTACAATTATTAAAACAGATGTGAAAGATGCATCTATATATGAAGAAAAATATCAAAATTATTTTGATAAAATCCTTTTAGATGTTCCATGTTTAGGAATTGGTGTGTTAAAAAGAAAACCGGATATCAAATGGCAAAGAAATGAAGAAGATATTGAAAAAATTATTAAAATACAAAAAGCTATTTTAGATACAGTTTCTAAATATTTAAAACCAGGAGGAGAATTGGTTTATTCAACTTGTAGTATTTTAAAAGAAGAAAATGACGAGGTTTTAAAAGAGTTTTTAAGGAATAATCGAAATTTTGAGCAAGTAGGTGATTTTATACAGGTATATCAAAATGAAAAAACAGATGGATTTTTTATGGCAAAGTGCAAAAAGAACCAAAATGAATAATGCCTAGTACTTTTTCGATATATTTATAAAAAATAAAACGATAAATTAAAAATACTGATTAAAACAAAAAAGTATTACAGAAATATTACGTTTTTATTACAAGTATATTAAATATATTGACTTTTTGGCAAATAAAGATAAAATATATATATATTTGAAATAATGTGTAAAATCTTCAAGTATGATTATTTAAAATTTGCAAAAAATAAAAATATATCAATTAAAGAAAAAGGAGAAAACAATGGCAAGTTCAAGTTGCTTAGGACTATATATTGAAGAACATATAATTAAATATGCTAAAGTATCAAAAGAACACGATACAATAAAAGTTAATGCGTTTGGAATCATGTTTTATGACAAAATTGGTGAAGCAATTGAACAAGTAATACAAGAAACTTACAGCCAAAAAACACCAATAAGCATAAATCTTTCAGAGGAAATGTACAATTATTTTGATATGTTTGCTTTGCTTACAAAAAATGATTTACAAAAAGCAATAAAAACTGAGTTTGAATCATATTGCTCTGAAAAGGGATATAATCCAAATGTATTTGAAAGCAGATATGCAGTAGTAGAAGATGAAGATGACAAAGAAAAAATAAGGGTTATTCATGTAGCAGACAATAAAATAGAATTAAACAAGCAAATGCAACAAATAGAAGGATATAAACTATCAAATATATCTCCTATATCAATGGCAATTCCTAATTTAATTGATACAGAAAAAAATGACAATTACCTTGTAGTTAATATAGAAGATAGTACAGTAGTAACAACAGTTTTAGGAAATAAAATTTATCATATTGATAAAATGGAAGAAGGAAGCAGGGACTTTTTAACAAAAATCAACTTAAAAGAAAATTCATACTTAAACTCTTATGAAATTTGTAAAAATACAACAATATATACCTCAGAAGGAAGAGAACTACAAGATAAACAATCTGCTTATTTAGAAGAAATTATGCCAACACTTCACACAAAAAAAAAAAAAATAAAAGGTAT
>CATLUC010000001.1:0-10477 GCA_950059165.1 uncultured Clostridium sp. | reverse complement strand
ATTAATTAAAGAAATGGAAGAGCTAGGAACTGGTAGACCTAGTACTTATGCAACAACAATTGATATTTTGAAGAAAAGGAATTATGCTAATTTAGTTGAAAAGAAATTTAATATAAAAAATCCAATGAACTTTTATAGAAATACAATAGTTGGAAAAATAAAAGGTATAATAGATAATAATATGGATAAAATCAAAAAAGTTTATTTAACAGGAACAGCAAGTTTAATAAACAATATTGATTTATATTTCCAAGAATATCTAGGCAATGTAGATTGTGAAATTTTAAGGCCATATTTTATAGAAACAACAAGAGATATAAGCATAAAAGACTATATTGAAGTAAACTCTGCTATTTCTTTAGCAATGATGGGAGTAGGAGAAGGTCTTTTGGGAATGAACTTCAAAAACCAAACATTTGGAGATAAAATTCCAGACTGGTTAAAACTAGAAGTAAATCCAGACAAAAAACCAGGTTCTAAAGATAAAAAATTACAAACTGGTATGTTCACTTGGGACTTAGGTGAGCCATTAGACAAGACAGAACTTGGACTTGTTAGAATTATAGTAGCACTAATTTTACTAGTTGTAATTTATACAGCATTCTCTTTACTATTATCTACTCAAATGGCAAGCAAAACAGCGCAAGTAGATGAAACAATTGCATTTACTCAAACACAAATAAATTCAGCAAATTCAGATGATAGAACAATAAGAGACAAAACAAGTCAATACACAGCTTTAATACAAAGTTTAGAAAAAATGAATTCATCTGAAGGAAACACAATGAAAAATTCAATACCAAACTTATTAAATCAAATAATGTCAATCGTACCAGAAAATGTACAAATAACATCAATTGAAAATACATCAGATCGTCATGTAGTAATAACAGCACAATCTGATAAATACGAGCAATTAGGTTTCTTAACAGCAAAAATAAAAGCAGAAGAAATTTTAAGAAATACAATATCAACATCTGGACAAAAAGACAATAATGTTGTTACGATAAAAATAGAAGGAGAATTACCATGAAAAAATTATTGATGTTAATTCTAATAGTCTTACTAGTAGCTTTAGGTGGTTTCATTGTAATTCAAGGATTTCAAGTGGGAAACACGGAAATTCTTAGTTATGCAGGGATACAAGAAAAGAGCAATAGCTTAGACGAGAAAATTCAAGAAGCTAGTAAATTAATTGGAAAAGATTACAAACAGGCTGTAAATACAGTAGATTCAGATGCAAAGCAATTACAACAAAAAAAGAAAGATTATGAAGATAAATTTGTTGTAAACACAGATGGAACAATAGATGAAACAAGTTTAATTGATAAATATGGAAAATATAAAATCGAGACATTATGGGTAAAATTAGGAAACCATGCAACAAAAGAGGGTGCAACACTAAAAATGGAAGTTATGGGTGGAACACCAATTGGAATTACTCAAAGCACTAGTAAAACACCAGCAAAATTTTACAACTTGAACTTTACAGTATATGGTGACTATATATCAATTTTAGAATTTATATCAGATATTGAAAATGACAGTGAATTAGGATTTAAAATAGAAGACTTTAAAATGTTACCAAGAGCAACTTCAGACAGTAGTGAAAATATACAAGCAACATTTATATGTAAAGACATTGCTATTGAAGATATATCACAAACTAGTGGTAGCTCTAGTACACCAATAGATAGAACAACACAAACTAATACTACAAATAATACAACAAATACAAATACAGTTGACACAACAAATGGAATAGCAAACACAAATGCTAATACAACAACACCTACAACAAATACGAATACAAACAATATGATTACTTCAACAAATACAAATGCCCAATAAAAATTAAGGAGTGTAAAATGTCAAAAAATATTGTTAAAGAATTAATTATTATATTATTGTTATGTTTAGCAATTATATTATTATTAGGAATACTACTATATGAATATGTTCCTATGAACAAAACAGTGCCAAACACAGAGGCCTATACTACACCTAGTAATGTAAAAGCAGAATTAAAAGAAGAGGATGCAAATGGAGATTTAATACAAACTTATGAAATCAATAATAGTGATTTAGACGACTACAAAAGAATTCAAAATTATAAACCAGGAAAAGCAGATCCATTTTCTTCTTATGAATCAAATACAACAGTAAACAATCCAACATCAGGAAGTAATAATACAACAACAATAGGCTCAAGTGGACTACCAGATAGTAATACTTCAAATTCAGGTACTACAACACCAAACACAACAAACAACAATAATAATAATACTAATAATAACTCACAAACAAATGATATAGGTTTAACAAATAATAATACAACAACTTCAGGTGGACATTTTTATAAAGATACAGGAACAAAATAAAATTTAGTTTTTAACGTTATATGGATTTATTCATATAAGTACAATATATTTTTAAATAATCAAAAGAAAAGGAGGGAAAGAAAATGATGAAAGAACAAAAAGGTATTACTTTAATTGCTTTAGTTATTACAATCATCGTATTATTAATTTTAGCTGGGGTGTCTATTGCGATGCTTACAGGTGAAAATGGTATATTAACAAAAGCAAGTGGTGCTAAAAGTGCATCATCAGAAGCAGAATATGAAGAAAGCATTAAATTAGCAGTTGCTGAAATTTTAGCAAATAAATATGATCCAACATTTAAAGGAAGTGCTGATGATAAAGTTGTAAAAGCAGCAACAATTGTAAAATTAGCTAAAGCTAGCAACAGCAATATGGATGGTTTAACAGCTGGAACTGATGCACCAGCAGCTAGTGGCGTTCAAGCATATTCATCAGTAACTGCAACAGTTGACGGAAAAACAAAAACATGGTATGTTACTGAAAAAGGAAAAGTATTAACAACAACACCAAATGCAACAACTGCACCATCTGATACAACAACACCATCTGGTAGTGACAATTCATAGTAGGATAATTAAAATAATAAAATAACTTTTAAGCCATACGCATACTATGTGTGTATGGCTAAATTTAAAAATATAAAGGAAGATAAAATGAACGCATTTTTTTACGTAATTTTATTTATAATAGGAACACTATTTGGAAGCTTTTACACCTTAGCAGTTCATAGAATTCCAAAAAGACAAGATATAGTACATACCCATTCATATTGTCCTAATTGTAATCACAAATTAGGTTTTTTAGACTTAATACCAATAATTAGTTATATATTTTTGGGTGGGAAATGCAGATATTGCAAAGAAAAAATACGAATTAGATACCTAATCCTAGAATTTCTATCAGGACTATTATTTATAACTACTGCATATGTAATAAAACTTAATATAGATACATTAACAACCATAAACATTATAGAATACTGTTTTATGGTACTTTATATAACATTTATAGTACTTATATGTGGAATTGACAAAGAAAACAGAAAAATGGACAAATTAGTATCTATTTATGGAATTGTAATATCTATTGTGTATATGATATATCTATGCATAGTAGAACAAGCTAATATATATAGATATGGCATATATATGTTTTTTTACATAATTGTTTTAATATTAGACACAATAACATTAAAAAGATATGCAAAAAACAGTTATGTAACAGGAATTTTACTGATGATAATTACAATGTGTATATTTACAAATGAATACATCACTGCAAATGCTATTATATTCACATTGTTAGCAATTTCTTTCTATATACTTTTATATAAACTAAAAGAAAGAAAAAATAGAAATAGAAAAACAGACAAGCAAATTGCAGACAAAATAAGTATTGGATTTTTCTTAGGAACTTGCAAT
This sequence comes from uncultured Clostridium sp., assembly GCA_950059165.1. Classification (GTDB taxonomy): domain Bacteria; phylum Bacillota; class Clostridia; order TANB77; family CAG-508; genus CAG-269. Next base: position 6,672 of record CATLUC010000001.1, on the reverse strand, counting down.
ATCATAATGACATTATTAGTACTATGGGTAACAAATTACTAATATTTGTGCCTTGGGAAGGAATGATAAGCAAAATGAATATAAGAAGTGAAAAAGGTTATACAGGAATAGATATAGCAGTATCAGTTATTGTAATATTTATATTTGTATCTATGATAGCAATGTTATCATATAACTTTAATAGTACTTCAATGGAAATAGAATACAGGGCAAAAGCATTAGATATAGCAGTTAATGAAATTGAAACAATGAAAACAAAGTCTTGGCAAGATATAACAACGGAAGATACGAGTTATAGGGAAATAAAAGAGGTACAAGAAGGATATTATAGAACAATAATAGTACAAGATTACCATGACATTGACAGTAGCAAAACAGCACAAGTCCTAAAGAAAATAACAGTAAGAATTGAATACAAATTCAGAAAGAATATGAAAAAAGTAGAACTTTCTACAATAATAACCAGGGAAGGTTAATTAAAATAATTCATTATTATATGTAACTTTTAAGTGAAGCGAGAAGGGAATTGATATTAATATGAAATCGCAAACAGGTATTACACTAACTTCATTAACTGTATATATAATTGTTATGACAATAGTCATTGGCACAGTATCTTTAATTAGTAGTTATTTCTATAAAGATATAAAAGGAAAGACTAATACATTAGAACCATTAGTACAATACACAAAACTAAATAGTTTTTTAACAGAAGAAGTAAATCGTCCTAATATTAAAGTATTAGAATGTAAAACCAATTATATAGATAATGATAAAACTAAAGGAATATCAAACAGTTATATAGTATTTGACAATGGAGTGCAATATACTTATGTAGCTCAAAATGAAGCGATTTATAGAAATAAAGTAAAAATAGCAGAACAAATAAAAAGTTGTAGTTTTACACAAAGTATCGAAAATGCTAAAACCAAAATAACTATTAATGTACAAGCTAATAAAAATAATTTCAATAAAACACAAAGTTACACAATAAATTAGTAAATTTATGTAATTTAAATAAATCCAACAAGAATGAGAAAAAATATAGTATAATATAAAGGAATACAAAAGAAAGGAGTATTTTAAATGGATACAAAAAAAAGACAACCAATAGGAGTAGAACTGGTTAAAAGAGGAATTGTAACAGAAAAAGATATTGAAAGTGCTTTGCAATACCAAAGAGAACATCCAGACAAAAAATTAGGAGATATTTTATATAGGTTAAATGTTTGTGAGCCAAATAAATTAATAGAAGAAATAGGAGACATAATTGGAGAAAAAGGTATATTATTAACAGGCGAAAGAATTAAAGTAAAATTAACAGATTACTTTTCTTTAGATGTGGCACAAAAAAATAAAGTAATTCCATTTGAGGTAGTTTCAGGCAAAATAAAAGTATGTTTTGCAAATACTGTAAATTCCAAAAATATGAATACAATTAAGTTATTATTGCTAAACAAAGGACTAGTTATGGACAGTTATATTACATTTGAGGATGATATAGACAGAATATTAAAATCAATGGAGGGAGAGGTAACAACAGACTTTAATGTAACAACACAAAGTAATGATACAGTAATTGGATTAGTAGATAGTATTATAAAAACAGGAATTACAAGAAGAGCAAGTGATATCCATATAGAGCCAATGGCAGAAGAAATACGTGTAAGATATAGAATAGATGGAGAATTATTTACAGCAGCAAAAATAAAAAAAGAAAAACAACAACAAATAATAGGAAGACTAAAAGCTATATCTAATATGCACCAAGAAAAACAAGAATCACAAGACCGGAAGAATTTTAACTTATGAAGACTATAATATACGTGTATCTTCACAACCAAATGTATATGGAGAAAAATTTGTGCTAAGATTACTAAAGAAAAATAGTAATATAAAAGATATTTTTGAACTAGGTTTCCCAGGAACAGAAGAAGAACTAAAAAGAAGTATTAATAAAAAGAATAGTATTACTATAATTGCAGCCCCAACAGGAGAGGGTAAAACAACAACATTATATAGTATAATGGACTACCTAAATAGCCCAGAAATAAATATAACCACAATTGAAGACCCAGTAGAAATTAGAATAAAAGGATTAAACCAAATTGAAATAGATGCAAAATCGTCTTTTTCAGGATCTTTAAGAACTGTTTTAAGACAAGATCCAGATATTATATTGGTAGGAGAAATCAGAGATACAGAAACAGGTGAAATTGCAATTCAAGCAGGACAAACAGGACATTATGTATTATCTACAATTCACACAATAGACAGTGTAGAAGTTATAACAAGATTAAGAAAAATGGGACTTTCAGATTATGATATTTCAAGTACTTTAGCAACAGCTATTTCACAAAGATTGGTAAGAAAACTTTGTCCAAAATGTAAAAAAGAAAGAAAATTTAACACCGAAGAAAAGGAAATAATAACATCAATTGGTGAAAAGTATAATGTAAAATTTGATTTAAGTGGAAAAACTTATGATGCACCTGGATGCAAATATTGTAATCATACAGGATATTATGACAGAATAGGTGTATTCGAAGTTTTAAATATAACTGATGAAATTAAAGAAGCTATAATGGACGGAAAATCTAGTCTAGAAATCAGAAGAATTGGATTAGAGCAATCTTACAAACCATTAATAATTGATGGACTTAACAAAGTAGTAAATGGTTATACAACATTAGAAGAATTAAACAAGAAATTACTAATTTTCTAAGATAACAAAGGAGGAAATTATGAACCTAGATAAAATATTAGATGAAGCGATAAACCTAGATGCATCTGACGTACACTTAGTATGTGAAAATAAGCCTATGCTTAGAGTAGCAAGAACCTTAATTCCTGTACCAAATAGTAAAATATTAACAGCAAATGATATGTCTGAATATTATGATTATTTAGTAAAAGGAAATGTTGATAAAGATGAAGTATTCAACACAACAAGAAAGTTAGATATGTCTTATGAATACAAAGATATTCGTTTAAGGGTTAATATATCACTATCTGATGATGTACCTTTATGTACTCTAAGATTAATCAAAAATGAATTACCAGAATATGAATCCCTAGGAGTTCCTGATATAGTTAGGAGAATGACATATCAACCACAAGGGTTAATATTAGTAACAGGTAAAACAAACTCTGGTAAAAGTACAACACTAAATGCTTTAATAAACCACATAAATGAAAATCAAAATAAAAAAATATTAACACTAGAAAATCCGGTAGAATATAAGCATCATTCTAAAAAATCACTAATTGTACAAAAAGAAATAGGAAAAGGAAGAGACAGTTTAACATTTAGTGATGGTGTTAAAAACTCTTTAAGAGAGGACTGTGACATTTTAGTAATAGGAGAAATTCGTGACAAAACAACAATGGAAGCAGCAATTGAAATGGCAGAATCAGGACACTTGGTAGTTGGAACCTTGCATACAAAATCTTGTGCAGAAACAATAGACAGAATGATAAACTTCTATGAGGTAAGAGATCAAGCAAGTGTAAAATACTTACTTTCAGCTTTATTAAAACTAGTTGTATCACAAAGGCTATTACCAGGAAAAGATGGAAAATTAGTATTAGTACCAGAAGTAATGGTAGTGGACAATGTAGTAGCAGGTATAATACGTAAAGAAAAACTAAGTGTTTCAGAAATAGAAGACGCCATACAAAGTAACCTAGAAAAAGGAAGTATAGGTTTAATAAATTCTTTAGCAGAGCTGTTTGTACAAGATAAAATTACATTAGATCAAGCAAAAGCTCAAATTGAAGAAAAGAACTTAGAAATTTTAAACAGAACAATAATGCAATTAAAAATAAAACGTGACAAATAAAAAGGGAGGTAAGGTCATGCCTGTTTATGTGTATAGAGCTGTAACAAAAACAGGAGTTGTGGTAAAGAATAGGGTAGAATCAAGTAGTAGACAAAACTTAATAAAATCACTAAAAAACCGGAAATCTTATGCCAATTTCAATTGAACAAGTTTCTTATCGTTCTAATAAAACGCAAAGAAAACAAAAGAAAAATGTTACAGACATACAAGAAATTATGAAAAACGTAAATACAACACAACTAGGAAACAAAAATAAAACATTATCAACCAAAGAAAAAGTCAATTTATATTTTGCAAAAAGTGAGCCTATAACTCAAAGGGACTTGGTAGTATTTACACAAAACTTTTATCTATTAAAAAAGGCAAATTTTAACAATATCCATGCATTAGATACAATAATACAAAGCACAGAAAACCTATCATTTAGAGGGGTTTTAGAAGACGTATTAGCAGGAGTTGAAGCTGGAGAAAATATGTACACCACAATGGAATATTACACAAATGTATTTCCATATATATATGTAAATATGATAAAAGTAGGAGAATTATCAGGATCATTAACAACGTCCTTACAACAAGCAGTTAAATACTTAGATGAAACAGAAGCTCTAAACAAAAAAATAAAATCAATATTAATACCAAATATAGTACAATTTGCTCTATTATTAGTAATGTTAGTAGTAGGAACATTAGTAGCAGTACCAGCAATACAAAATGTATTTGATGAATTAGGAACAGATGAGGAATTACCAGCAGTAACATTGTGGTTCGCAGACTTTATAGATGGTTGTATACAGTATTGGTATATACCGACATTTATAATATTAGCAATTGTAGGAGCAGTAATTGCTTATATACGAACACCAAAAGGAAAATACAACTTCCATTACTTTAAATACAAAATGCCAATATTTGGAGAATTAATATTTGCATTAGACTTTTCAAGATTTTTAAAAGCAATGTTACTAAACATGCAAAATGGAATGAGAATACAAGATTCTATAGAAGTTAGTAAAAACGTAATAAAAAATCTAGTTATGTTATCAGTAATAGAAACATCAATAAACAACATACTAACAGGTTCATCATGGATAGAACCATTTGAAAAATCAGGGCTAGCAAAACCAATGATAACAGAAATGCTAAAAATTGGTATGCAAACCGACCTAACAGAAATGATGGAAAAACTAGTAGAATATATGGAAATAGACATAGACAACATTATGCAAAAAATAATGAAAGCTCTGCCACAAGTAGTATATGCAGTAGTAGGAGCAGTACTAATCTTCTTTGTATTAGTTGTTTTAGTACCATGTATTCAAGTATATATGGGTAACTTCTTATTCTCAGCTTATGATGTATAATGTCGTGTTGGGGACGTTTCTTTTGCGACATTATTATGTAAAGGTGCAATTGGGGACGTTTCCTTTTGCACCTTTTTGTGACATTTGGGACACATCTATAAAATTTTGGAGACAAAGGAAAAAATCTTGATTTGTTGGGGAGAAAGATAATTAAATAATGGGAAGAAAAATATATAAAATATTTATTCAATTCTCGGCTGCCTTACAAATATTAAGAAATTCTAATCATATAAAATGAGCCTCTTTCACTCAGACCCTTCTCGCAGAGCTCGAAGTACCGTGAACATCCCTCATTTTATATGATAATAATTTCTAAATGTTTTTCAGTTGCATTCGAATTTTCATAAATATTTTAGATATTTTACTTCCCTTGTATTAAAATAAATATGTCTGAAAAATTATGATTTTTCCTTCGTCCCAAAAATCACCCAAAATCGGAAGTGTCCCAAATTTCACAAAAATGTGCAAAAGGAAACGTCCCCAATGGCACATAAAATGTCGCAAAAAGAAACGTTCTAGATAGCGACAAAGGAGGTTTTTATGAAAATTGGAATTGATTTAGGTGGAAGTCATATTGCTATTGGAGTAGTAGACAATGATGGAAGGATTGTTGAAAAAATAGAAAAAAGGCTTACAAGTAAAGAAAAGAAAAATCTTACAAAATCAATAGAGGATTATATTATTGAAAATGTAAAACAATTTAAAAACAAATATAAAATTACTAAAATGGGTATGGCAATACCAGGCAGGGCACAAGATGGAATAATATTATCATCTGGAAATTTAGGAATAAAAAATTATCCCATTGTAGAAGAATTGCAAGAATTAGAATTACCGATACAAATAAGAAATGATGCTAAATGTGCAGCAATTGCCGAAAATAGCTATGGTTGCTTAAAAGGTTATAATACAAGTATATTTTTAACATTAGGAACAGGAATTGGTGGAGCAGCTTTTTTAAATGGTGAACTTTTAAAAGCAGGTAGCAAAGAGGCATACGAATTTGGTCATATGGTAATTCAGAAAAATGGAATACCATGTCATTGTGGAAGAGATGGTTGTTTTGAAAGATATGCTTCAATGAAGGCATTTAAAAACAATTTGCGAAAGGCATTAAATGTAGATGAAACTACTAGAGGTCAAGAATTATTTGAGATTATTAGAAATAATAAACTAGAAAACGAAAACTATAAAATAGTAGAAGATGTGGTTTCTGAATTTATTGAAGATTTAAGTACAGGAATTTTAAATCTAATTCGCATTTTTGAGCCTGAAATAGTAGGAATTGGTGGCAGTTTCGTATATTTTGATGAAGTGCTATTACCTAGACTAAGGGAAAAAATAAATAGGGAAGATATTAAAATAGAAACAGCAATTTTAGGAAATGATGCAGGAATAATTGGAGCAGTATTATCCTGAATCCGTGAATTAGATTGTGGAAAATATCTTGAAAGTATTGATATAGT